>NZ_ACZV01000005.1:1200000-1500000 GCF_000176235.1 Vibrio orientalis CIP 102891 = ATCC 33934
TATCACAATCTAAATGATGACCCCAGCTGCCATCGCTACCCGGGATTGACGATGTCCACCAGTTCGCTTTATAGGCCACATTGTCATTGACCATGATGTCGCCGCCCGTTGCGTGGTCACCTTGTGTCCAATTTGGATAGACATTGAATTCGGCACACACACCCACGCCCGGTGTAGGGTCTGGGGTTGGTGTCGGATCTGGGTCCGGAGTTGGGTCTGGTGTAGGATCAGGCGTAGGGTCTGGATCGGGGGTCGGGTCCGGGGTTGGATCAGGGTCTGGGGTTGGTTCCGTACCACTCACCAGTTTCCAAGGAGAGTCCCACTCATTCGCATAGCTGTCGGTTGGACTTTGTCCTGCGTTCACCCACCATTTTGCTTCGTAAGTATTACCGTCTACAGTTACCTGTGTTCCACCTGAGTATGATTTTGTTGCATCGTAAGGTTCAGCCGCAAACAAGTTGCCACTCAAAACGATACAAGCTAACGTTGCCGCCACCTTGTTCATCCTAAACATATCAGTTCCTTATCAGTTATTGATTTTCTATTTGTATTTCACGTTTTTTATATAAACCACTTATTGAGTGGATAAATAATTATCAAAAATTAAGTTAGCAACTCTTGGCTGATTTATCTGTTAAATCATAATTATTCATACTGTTATGCGGTTAATATCACGGGGAAATACAATTTTCCATACAACTTACTTATTCAAGCAAAGCAACTTATACATCGATCCAATAAATTAAGTAGCTCTGATAAGGACAGCGTTCTATGGCTATTGAGGATATATCTAGGTGGTTGTTTTATTTGAGGATTACAGGTGAGTGCTAAAAGTCTCTAGCTCAATATAAAAGGCTTAACGCGTGGTTAAGCCTCAACTTGTTTCGGGATCATTACCGTAAATCGAGCACCGCCTAAATGGCTTCGATCAACAGAAATTGTCCAGTTTAGGTTTCTCGCAGCATTCTGGGCAATAGCAAGGCCGAGTCCAAAGCCGCCACCATGGGCGTTTCGGCTCTTATCTAATCGAGCGAAAGCCATGAAGATCTCTTGGCGTTTCTCTTCGGGTATGCCCTCTCCGTTGTCTTCTACATCAATGGTCCAACAGGTTGGATATTCGTGTAACGTCACTTCGACTAGACCGTTGCCATACCTGTCGGCATTTTTGATTAAGTTATCTAGTACTAACTTGGCAAACGCTGGAGCAAGTGTCACTTCATCTTCGATCACATCATCAGCAACATTGAGCTTGGTTGTGTTACTCGCCATCATGTCTAAACGGCAGCGACAAAACTGTCTGAGTGGAATCGCTTTTTCGGTCAGCTTTTCATCATAGCCAAGTTTATTGTTCAACTTTGATAGCTGAAGGATATCGCTTGTCAGATCTGATATATCTTCTATGTAATCGTCGATATCATTAAAAAGCTGATCTCTATTTTGGCAATCATCCCGTCTAACTATGTCACACGCCATTTGAATCTTACTTAGGGGCGTACGGATCTCATGAGGGATTGCCTGCGAGAATATCTGATTTTGCTTTACTCGTCGCTCGATGTCTTCCGCCATATCATTGAAGCTTTGGGCGATCTCTTTGATTGGAGATATATGGTAAGCCTCAGCCCTTACGCTCAGTTCGCCTCGACCAAAACGCTCTTGCGTCATAATAAGTCGATTCACACGCTTGTTGACGCGATGCAGTGGTAAGTAAATGAGTAAACCGAGTGCAATGCTCATAGTGATAAAGAGAGAAATCATAAAATGAACTTCTTCATCTTTATACCAAGGAAGCGCGACATTATGAGGGTCGTCGATCTCTTGAAACAGTAAATGATAAGCCGAATTAGGAATGGGCGAAGCCATCATTAGCAGCTCATCTTCATCCATATAGACTCGTATACCCTGCGAGCTGATATGCATCGTACAGTGCTGACATAATGGCTGACTTTCATCCCACCCTTTTAAAAGCTCTAACTTATAATCATAAAAGGTCAACTCACCATACTGGTTTAACTTCTCATACAACCCATGACGTTCATAACGGCTGTTGACATAGCGCTGAGCATGGTAGATTCCATCATCAACAAAGATATCCAAATCCGCTTTACGCATGTAGCCGGTGCCAAAGTGCATGAAGACCGCAAAAGTAAGTATCATGCCTAGCAAGCTTTCTATGTATAGGCACGTAAACATTGAGCGAGGTCGTGATTCTACGCGCATGCACTGCTGCCCACGAGTTTGTAGCCTTGGTTGCGAATGGTTTTAATTGTTGCGCTGTAAACTTCGGCTTGAATCAGTTTTTTGCGCAATCCAGAGACTCGCATATCAATAGAGCGGTTATTGACGTTGTATTCAATTCCCCTCGCTAAACGACAGCAATGATCGCGTGATACGGTTTGTCCAACGTTCTCAATCAGCAATTGTAGAATCTCAAATTCAGAGTTGGTTAAGCTGATGGGTTTATGCTCATAATAGGCGGTCTGGCTTTGAGCATTGATAACAATTCCGTGAGCATCAGAAACATGGCTGACTTGTTCAAGCTTTTGCTGACGCTGATAACGTCGCATCAACGCTTCTATTCGAGCAACAAGTATGTGCCCTCTCACTGGCTTAGTGACATAATCATCCGCACCAAACTTGAACAAGCTCACTTCGCTCATCTCATCTTCGGCCGCAGTTAGGACCATGATCATACCCGTATAAAATTGGCGTGCTTCACTGCATATCTCTGCCCCTGATTTACCCGGTAGCATCAGGTCTAACAGCACAAGATCAGGCTGAAATTCTTTGATTTTATCTATCGCACTTGAGCCATCGTATATCGCTTCAACTTGGTATCCCTCTGCGGTTAAATACATCTGAGTCAGTTGAGAGATATCGCGATCGTCTTCGATCAATAAAATCTTTGAATTCATCTATCTACACACCATTTATAAATTTGCGCGCAGTATATAGCAAACGATTTACTCTTCAAGGCAACTCATTAACCTCACAAATAATTAGAGTAAGAATTACCTTACATTTAATGTGCCCACTGCTAGCACCATGCAATCAATTACAGAACCGAGTGCCATATAAAGATGTTATTGCGTAGTTTTTAAACAGCATCGAAATGAGATATAACAAAATATGAAAGGTTGTAATTTATTGTGTTTAATTGCGAGTGAATAATAGTGCAAGCTGACTTAAGAATGGACAAAAAGCAGTCACCGTAAACCAAATCTTACAGTGCCATGTATCATTTATGAGGCAGTTATGAATGCGTCATTTTTCTCACCTCCTAAAAGATTGCTTACATACGCTTACACACCTACAACTTACAAAATGACATGCCAATTAAAGTGGCGTAAATTGCTTCGCTCTCTGACTAAATAACAATGAAATGGCGCTTTATTCATAAAAACAGCCCAAACCTGGTTAAATTATTGTAACCATCGCGAGGTGCATGCTTACATTCAGATATAAAAACAGAATGCGCCCATTGATGCATAGTTAAGTTTTATTAATTTGCCATTACCATACGCTTCAATTCTTCCTGTTCATCAACAACTGGTAATTGCGTATGAAGATTCATCCTTCTGTTCACCTATTGTCCACCTTCTTCTCTGCAGGTGTAACGGCTTCAGTAGAAAATCAGATCACTTGCCCGACAACAGGTACCGACGAGCTCGTTGACATCGAAAAAATCACCTTCTCTGACAAAACCATCGCGCTCTAATAATCACTATTTTCTCCCAGTCAATTGGCTGGGAGCATTCAATTGGTAATCACAATGAAAAAGCAACTTACTCTTTTAATCTCAATGCTTGGTTTAACCGCATGTGGCAGCCTTGCCATTATGGATAAATCTGAAGCCGTTAACGCTCAGCCAGAAATGTTAATCAAAACCGATGGCGATCTATGGGGGCTTGGTGGTGAAGGCCAATTCACTTTAGGAGCCTCTTATGAAGGCAAATACTCACGTGATGCATCGACATCAACTTGGTTCAATACGATTTCAACCAAAGACGGTTCGATGGCAGCCGAGGTCACCAATAAAGACAGTGGGAAAACTTGGCTGTTAAGCTGCAGTGGCGGTGGTACTTCAGTAAAATTTAGCATGCTGCAATTCGGTGGCAATGCACCATACCTATGTGATATTTCATCCCAAGGCAAGCCCATCGGTACCTTCATTCTTGAGCAAGAGTCAAAGGTGATCGACTTGGGTACAGAAGACAAAGAGAAAGGGTCAATTGCAATTGATGGCGTTCATTTTGAGGTTGAAACCGTGCACACGGGCTCGGGGCTAATGATGCCCTTACAGAATCCGCTTGGTTATAGCTTTAAGCAAAAAGGACAAGAAGTCGCGGCCGTACAAACCAATGGCATCCTCACTGTGCAATGGCTACCAGAAATGACGGCTCAACAAAGAGATGTTTTGGCTGTCGGTGCAATTGCAAGCGCCTTAAGTTGGCGTCCGGCTGACTAATCTAGGCAACATATCTACAAGATAAAAAGGCGCAGTGACTGCGCCTTTTTTGTATTCAATGCAAGCTCATAAATTGATTGTCATCTTATCCAGAGCGCTATACTAACTATACATCAACTAAATTCGCATTAAATCGAAAAAACTGTTGACCTTACCCTTAGGGTAGCCTTTAAAGTTCTACTCTATAAACAAAGGTATGCTATGACTCACTCGCTCAAAAACACAATGATTATGATGTTCAGTATCATCTTGATGCTGATCTCTAACTATGTGTCGAGTTCACCAGCAATGGCGATGAATAGCGTCACCTTTGAAAATGCGATGGTGGAGGCGGCGGCTCACAACCACCACTCTCAATCTACGCAGAACACCGAGGTATCTGCATCGAAACGCTCCCAGTCACAGCACACTGACTGCATGTCGATGAATCAGGGGAATGATCATCACTCTATGGTGAATAATGCCCAACCCGATGCTACTAACTCTGTTCATTGCGGTGAAAGCGACAGTGGCTTGCACACTTGCTGTACAACCGTCTGCTCCAGTGCCTCCTACCCAAATCATGGCGCTCAGCTCTTGAGTGCGATTACGCCATCATTAGCTCTACACCAATCGCTAAAGATCGGTGATACCGTTACACGCCTTCAATCTATTCTCCGCCCGCCAACCGTTTAATTCTCATTCATAAATATCGTTTCCCGCGCGTAAGTTTTATTCGTTAAAAGCACCGGGATAAGTCTATGCGTTTTCTAACGCCCTCAATGGATTATGATTGTGAACAATGAATTATACGGCCTTGGTTTTGCTAAACCTTTAAGCCTTTGTATCGCCGTATCAATCGCCGCGATACCTGCCGTCTCCTATGCCAAAGAAGTGAATACTTCTGCGAGCATCGCGGCATCAACAAACCAGCTCAATGCACTGATTGAATCTGCGTTAAGCCAAGATAGTAGCCGAGCACAATATGCCTCTCAGTCACTGGCAATGACAGAGTCCGGAGCTGCGAGCGCAACATTAATGGATCCTAAACTCAAAGTGGGGGTTGGAGGATTACCTGTCGACTCTTTTAAGTTTGACGACGATCCAATGACCAACATATCTGTTGGTTTGATGCAGCAATTCGAACGCGGCTCAACATTAGAATTGAACCAACGTAAAGCGAGCCAACAATCGAGCGGTTTGTCGTTACAAGTTGGTCTCAGAGAGCGAGAAGTCGCTACGCAAATGACTCAACTTTGGTTAGAGCTTGGTTACCTACAATACGCAGAATCAATCATCGTTGAAAACCAGCGTCTAATGGCTGAAATGGAGCAGTTCGTAAAGACTAACTACTCCATTGGTAAAAGTGAGGCTCAGGACCTGCTCAACACTCAATTACAGGTGGATAAGCTAGAAGAGAAACTGCAGCTCAATCGCCAAATGCAAAGTCGTATTATCTCTCAGCTTTCGGAGTGGCTTGGCTCGAATTGGTTAGGCAGCAATCGCTCTCTTTCGGCAAGCTACACGTTGAATTGGCCCACGCTAGAGGCGATTTTGTCGTCACACGCGGGTACAGCTCAATACTACGACCAACTTAGCCAGCACCCAATGACACAGATGGCTGACTCAAACATTTCTGTAAATCAAATCCAAGTCGAAGTGGCTGAACAAGCTTACACGCCACAATTTGGAGTTGAGGTAATGTACGCCTATCGCCAAGCCAACAATATGAGGGGGGAACCTGCATCTGATCTCGTCAGTGCTTACCTCACTATGGATATCCCCCTCTTCACGGGAAGCCGCCAAGACAAGAATCTAGCAGCAGCACAGCACCAAGTTGGAGCGGCAAAATATCAAAAAGATACTCTGCTCGCGCAAATGAACGCTCAGGTCAACGCATTGGTCAATGACCGACTCAATCTGCAAGAGCGAATTGAGCGCTATCAAGACCGTTTACTTCCTCAAGCGACAGCAAGAACTCAAGCTGTCGAACGCGGCTATCAAAACAGTACCGCACAGTTTGGAGATGTGATTACCGCATCGAGCGATGAACTAGCTTTGCAACTTGAAGTTGCTCGTCTAACCACTGACCTACACATTACCAATAGTAAGTTAGCGGCACTGTTAGGTGGCTTTACCTACGCAAGCCCAGAGTCCCCCCTTACCCACAGCAAGCAACAATAAGGAATTCACATGAGTACATTAAAAATAGCAACGCTTGCCTTGATTGTGGGCGGCACTATTGGCTACGGCGCTAACTTCTATTTATCTGGCGCTGGGCATTCGATGCCAAATGCAACAGCTGAAGAAGCAACGACTGCAGATGAACCTTTGTATTGGGTGGCTCCAATGGATCCAAATTACAAAAGGGATAAGCCTGGAAAGTCACCAATGGGTATGGACCTAATTCCAGTTTATGCGTCAGATCTAAACGGTGACAATGATAAGCCAGGAACAATCAAAATTGCCCCTGCTGTAGAAAACAACTTGGGGGTAAAAACGGCTTTAGCAACCAAAGAAGCATTATCTCCTCGCATTGAAACTGTTGGTTACATCGCATTTGACGAAAGTAAGTTATGGCAAACCAACGTGCGCGTTTCTGGCTGGGTTGAAAAACTCAATATCAATGCCGTTGGGGAGAAAGTTTCTCAAGGTGAAGTCTTGTTCTCGCTCTATTCTCCTGAACTGGTCAAGGCACAAGAAGAACTGTTAAGTGCTTATAAAACTCAGCGCAAAGGCATGATAAAAGGCGCAACAGATAGATTGCTAACTCTTGGCGTAGATAGAGAGCAAATACGCGCAATCACTCGTCGAGGAAAGGCATCTCAAACCATTGAGGTCAAAGCGCCTGCTGACGGTGTTATTGCCAGCCTAAATATCCGTGAAGGTGGTTACTTATCACCAGCGCAAGCCGTAATTAGTGCCGGGCCTCTTGGCGAAGTCTGGGTAGATGCCGAAGTGTTTGAGCGCCAGTCGCACTGGATTAGCAAAGGTAGCCAAGCCTCTATGACCTTAGACGCTATTCCGGGAGGAAGCTGGACAGGTGAAGTCGATTACGTTTACCCGATTTTAGACCCTAAAACTCGCACCTTAAGAGTCCGTTTAAAGTTCCCTAACCCTAATGGTGAGCTGAAACCTAATATGTTTGCCAACGTCGCATTGCTGCCTGTGAGTAACGAACAAGTACTGACGATTCCTCGATCTTCCGTTATTCGCTCTGGCGGAATGACGCGCGTAGTGCTGGCTGAAGGCGACGGAAAATATCGTTCAGCCCGCATCGAAGTCGGCCGAGAAGCAGGAGACAAAATCGAAGTGCTCGGTGGCCTTCAAGTTGGCGAAAAAATTGTTACCTCAGCGCATTTCATGCTCGACTCAGAATCAAGCCAATCGGCCGACCTTTCTCGCATCAATGGCATTGAACCACCAGCAGAAACCGCATGGGCGAAAGGCGAGATTACCGATGTAATGCCGGGTCACCGTATGCTAACGATCAACCACCAACCGGTACCTGAATGGGATTGGCCGGGCATGGTGATGAACTTCACTGTCGCAGAAGCAGCGGACTTCACTCCGTTTGCTCAAGGACAAGCGATAGAGTTTGAAATGCAGAAAACGCCGCAAGGTCAATACGAGATCGTTGACTACAAAATCAGCGACGCTGTCGTCTCTGCTGAGGTGTGGGCGCGCGGCGATATCTCTATGTTAATGGAAGATTTTGGCATGATCACATTGAACCATTTGCCTGTCACCGAGTGGGATTGGGAGTCAGGTGAAATCAATTTTTCTGTCGGTGAAGAGATCAACCTTTCTGGTTTTGAAGAAGGCCAAAAAGTGCGGTTTCTAATCCAGAAAGATGGCTCGGAATACGTGCTGAAACAACTTGAGTTAGATGAGGACCGAGTATGATTAATGCGATTATTCGTTGGTCCATCAGCAACCGATTTTTAGTCCTTGTCGCGACCATTGCGTTGGTCTTTGGCGGTTTGTACAGCATTAAAAATACCCCTGTTGATGCGATTCCTGACCTCTCTGATGTTCAGGTAATCATTAAGACCAGCTACCCAGGCCAAGCGCCTCAGGTTGTTGAAGACCAAGTGACTTACCCACTCACGACCGCGATGTTAGCGGTACCAGGAGCCGAGACAGTACGCGGATACTCTTTTTTCGGTGACTCCTATGTCTACATCATCTTTAACGATGATACCGATATGTATTGGGCGCGTTCGCGAGTATTGGAGTACTTAAGCCAAGTCGCACCTAACTTACCACCAAGTGCAAAACCAACGCTTGGCCCAGATGCCACGGGAGTGGGCTGGGTTTATAGCTATGTTTTGCAAGATAAAACTGGCCAACATGATTTAGCCGAACTTCGCAGCCTACAAGATTGGTTTTTGAAGTATGAACTGCAGACGGTAGACGGCGTTTCTGAAGTTGCGACCGTAGGCGGTATGGTCAAGCAATACCAAGTGCAGATTGATCCGGCCAAACTGCGTGCGTACGACCTAACACTGCAACAGGTCAACATGGCAATTCAAAACGGTAACCAAGAAAGTGGTGCGTCGGTTGTTGAAGTTGCAGAAGCGGAACATATGGTGCGCACTACCGGTTACCTATCTGGTATTGAAGATATCCAAGCCTTGCCGCTTAAAGTGACCGAGCAAGGTACACCGCTGTTACTCGGTGATATTGCTGATATCAACCTAGGTCCGCAAATGCGCCGCGGTATTTCTGAGCTGAATGGCGAAGGTGAAGCAGTCGGTGGCGTGATTGTGATGCGCTTTGGCGAGAACGCTAGCGAAGTCATTTCCAACGTTAAACAAAAGCTTGGTGAGCTGCAAAATAGCTTGCCGGAAGGCGTAGAAATCGTCGCAACTTACGACCGTTCAACACTGATTGATTCCGCCGTTGAAAACCTCTGGAAGAAGCTGACAGAAGAGTTCATCGTAGTTGCCATTGTTTGTGCACTGTTCTTGTTCCATATTCGTTCGTCGCTGGTAATCGCGTTAAGTCTACCTGTTGGCATTCTCACGGCTTTTATTGTCATGCATTGGCAAGGAATTAACGCCAATATCATGTCTTTAGGGGGGATTGCCATTGCGATTGGCGCCATGGTTGATGGGGCAATCGTGATGATCGAAAACGTACATAAGCATATAGAACGGACGCCGCTCAACGATAAGAATCGCTGGCAAGTAATTGGGGACGCTGCGCAAGAGGTTGGCCCACCTCTCTTCTTCTCTTTGCTGATTATCACCCTTAGCTTTGTGCCGGTGTTTGCGTTAGAGGGACAAGAAGGCAAGATGTTCTCTCCTCTCGCCTTCACCAAAACCTATGCGATGGCAGCATCTGCAGGTCTCGCTATCACGCTCGTACCTGTACTGATGGGCTACTTTATCCGCGGTAATGTGTTACCAGAGCACAAAAACCCGATCAACAAAGGATTGGTATCACTGTACAAGCCTTTATTGAATCTCAGTCTGAAATATCCGAAAAGCGTTATTTCTCTTGCCCTAGTATTAATGGCATCGGCTTATTACCCAACCACTAAAATGGGTAGCGAGTTCATTCCTCCATTGGATGAAGGCGACTTGATGTATATGCCAACCACTTACCCAGGCATCTCTATTGGTAAAGCACGTGAGGTTTTGCAGCAAACAAACAAGCTGATCATGACAGTGCCGGAAGTGGAAACCGCTTGGGGTAAGATCGGCCGAGCTGAAACCGCCACCGACCCTGCCCCGCTGACGATGATCGAAACTGTGATTCAACTGAAGCCACGCGAACAATGGCGTGACGGCGTCACAACCGAATCGCTGCGTAGAGAGTTTGATGAACTGGTGCAATTCCCCGGCCTCACCAATGCTTGGGTAATGCCAATCAAAACTCGTATCGATATGCTTGCAACCGGTATTAAGACTCCTATTGGTATTAAAATCGCGGGTCCTGACTTAAAAGTGATTGAGAAAATAGGCTCCGATCTAGAACCAATCCTTAATGCGATTAATGGTACGGCTTCAGTCTACGCTGAACGTGTTGCAGGTGGTCGTTATGTCACTATCGATATCAACCGCCGAGCAGCAGCGCGTTACGGGCTCAGTATCAAAGAAGTTCAGCAGGTAGTCTCGACAGCCGTTGGCGGAATGAATGTGGGTGAAACGATCGAAGGGTTGGAACGCTATCCTATCAACGTTCGCTACCCACAAGATTACCGTGACTCTGTCGTCAAACTGCAAAACTTGCCATTGGTGACACCAAATGGTGCTCGCATTGCCCTAGCTGATGTAGCGGATATCCGTTATGAAGATGGCCCTCCAATGATAAAGACAGAGAACGCACGTCCTAATGGGTGGGTATTTGTTGACATTGATGGCCGAGATCTCGGTTCATACGTTGAAGAAGCAAGACAGACCGTCGCTGAGCAGCTAGTGCTACCCGCGGGTTACTCATTAGCTTGGTCTGGTCAGTATGAATATATGGAGCGCGCGAAAGAGCGCCTAGGTGTCGTCGTTCCAATTACGATTGCCATCATCATGCTACTGCTTTACTTCAGCTTCCGCCGTGTCGGCGAAGTGATGATCATTATGCTGACACTACCGCTCGCGATGGTCGGCGGCCTCTGGTTAATGCACTACCTGAACTACAATTTTTCTATTGCAGTCGGGGTAGGATTTATTGCTTTAGCGGGTGTCGCCGTCGAGATAGGCGTGATTATGCTCGTCTACCTAAACCAAGCGTGGCACTACACCAAACTTAAGGCGCAAGAGGGAGAGCGACCACTTGAAGCCAGCGATTTGACCGACTCGATTAGAGAAGGTGCTGGGCTTCGTGTACGTCCGGTGATGATGACCGTTCTCACCGTGATTATCGGCTTGATTCCTATTATGTACGGCGAAGGGACAGGCTCTGAAGTGATGCAGCGCATTGCGGCGCCAATGATTGGCGGTATGGCTTCCGCACTGATGCTTACCCTACTCGTACTACCAGCAATTTTTAAATTGTGGAAACAACGCGAACTTAAGTCTCATAACCAATCAATACACAACTAACTCAACACGTTGGGGAAGCAACTTCCCCAACTATAATTAATTCGCCTAATAGGTAAGGAAAAACAATGAAAAAGACTCTTATTGCAATCATGCTTTCTCTTTCAACTACTGCGGTCTACGCAAACTCTGATCACTCAAACATGGATCATGGCAATATGGACCATGGGAAAATGGATCACAGCAACATGTCCAACAATAAGATGGACTACTCAATGATGAATATGGAGGGTATGTCCGACGTTGGTATGCCAGCCAAAGGCGCTAAGCCAGATAAAGTGGTTCACGTGATTCTTGATGATGATATGACCATCAAGTTTAAAAAAGAGGTGAAGATTGAACCGAATGATGTTGTGCAGTTCGTCGTGATGAACAAAGGCAAGATTGACCATGAGTTCACGATTGGTTCGGCGAAAGAGCAACTAGAACACCGTGAAATGATGAAAACAATGAGTCATCATGCCCACGATTCAGGTAATGCTGTGACGGTTAAACCGGGTAAAGCCAAGCAGATCCTTTGGCACTTCCACGGCGATAATAACGTTGAGTTTGCCTGCAATATCCCTGGCCACGCTGAAGCTGGGATGGTTAAGAAAACAACTCTTTAATATTACAGAGGCAGCGAAAGCTGCCTCTTTACTCTCGTACCGTTAAGCGATGTTTAGCCTAAGAACTACTTAATTTGCGCAAGTTTTAGATACGAGTGCAACTCATCATTTTTCAACTCAACTGCAGAATGAATATTGACTGACGCCTTGCCAATCACCGCCAAGTTGTATCTGTTTTGGCCTTTATGGATCTCAACCAACAACACACCATCATCCAAGGACCACTGCCCCGTTGTTTCGAAACGGTCAAACAGCCGAAATTCATCTAGCGAGCCATCACCATGAAAAATCAGCTCGGTAATGTAGCCACCGGTACAAGTTTTAATCCAATGAGTGTTCTCTACGTCTTCACGTTTTATATCACGTTTCGTGCCTAGCCAAAGCTGAAACTCTGTCGATTGGGCCAAACCTAAAGGAATCTGAGATACATCAACCAACTCCTTTGTTTCACACTCTCTCAAATACAACTGCTGCAATAAGGCGCTTTTGTCCATTGGTTGTCATCTACTTCAATTTGTCATCACCCTATTGTCTATGAGTTGTTACTTTAATTCTTAAACATAGGTCTTACATCTAGAAAAGAAAAAAGACCCACGACGGGTCTTCAAATAAAGTCTTTGTTTGGTTTTACGCGCTTTGCTTTAAGCCACTTCTTTGCGAAGTTTCTCAAAGAAGACCGGATATTTAGTACGAATAAAGCGCTGTTCATCGACCATTATTTTAAACGTCGGTCCCTTTCTGAGTTGGATGATCACTTCATCTTTGTCAAAACGAAGTACCGCACCTTCAACCTCGATAACGTTCTCTTCATTGAGGTTGAGCACACCTTTTACGGTCAACCCCTGATACATATTGGTAAAGTTATTAGAGACCATTCTAATGCCGCCTTCAGACACCTCAGTCACCTGAAACATCTCGTCACCGAACCGCACGAAAGGCCTAGCTCGCTTAGGATACTTTAATCGGTAGTACTTGCGTTTTTGTTCAACGTCATTCATAGACTTAGTCCCATTTCACACTGCATATTGAAGCAGGTCATCCCTTTATTATAGCTCTATCATCCATAACATGGTGGAGGAGCAATCAATGTACTGAATATATTACCTAAGTTATCGGCAAATTGCCTAAATTCTTCACCATTATGTTAGGTTGAAGATGACGCAATACACTCGCTAGCGCCCTGATAGATAAGATATACTTGCTGGTTCAACCAAGGAGCCTATCCATGTATTTATGGCGTTATCTCATCTGTTTTATCTCTCTTCTTCCTTCACTAGCCTACGCAGAAATCACCCATTACGTTCGTTGTCAGCACTTAGGTAAAGTCAGCTATGGGAAACTGGTTGAGGACAAAATCTATCCGCTCCAAGGCGATTTGTTCTCTTCGACAGCGATTTCATCAAATACGATTAATCTTAACGCTGTGACCTTATTGGTACCGACCAAGCCCGAGAAAGTATTTGCCGTTGGGATGAATTACGCCAGCCACTTGGCTTCTCCTGCGAATCAGCCGCCACCAATATTTTCTAAGCTACCGTCTTCTTTAACCCTTTCCGGTGCGCCCATTAACGTCCCACAAGGTGCCACTAATGTGCATTTTGAAGGTGAGCTTGTCATTGTTATCGGTAAAACGGTTAAAAACGCATCCGAACAAGAGGCCAAGCAAGCGATATTCGGCGTCACTGTCGGCAACGACATTACTGAGAGAAACTGGCAACACAGTGACTTGCAATGGATTCGAGCCAAGGGTTCAGATCGATTCGGCCCAATCGGCAGCAGTATTGCCGTCGGCGTGGATTACAACAATGTGGAGCTCACTACCCGCCTAAACGGCCAAGTGGTACAGCAAGAAAACACTCGAAATATGATTCATAGCCCCGCAAAAGTGGTCAGCTATCTAAGCAAGCACTTTACCTTAAAACCTGGCGATTTGATTTATATGGGGACTCCAGGGAAAACCAAGGCGATGAAAGATGGTGATGTAGTGGAAGTATCGATTGAGGGTGTAGGTACTGTGGAGAATGTGGTTAGGTTTTGATGGATAGAATAAAGCCGCTCAGGTGAGCGGCTTTATATTGGATTAGAAGAGGTCTATAGATGTTTCATCTAAGAACATATTAGGTTTTATGTCTTGGATACGTTCTTCAACTTGTCGATTTAACTCAGCTTGTTCTTCTTCAGTGATAAGTATTTCGAATACGGGACCACCATCTTTGTCAACTACTGGCCGGTTGTTCTTCACAAGCATTTTTTGAGTAATTCTCGAGTCTTCTTCTTGTTCTCCTCCCAGTGCTCCCGATATACGGTTGTAATAATAAGTTTTCTTTCGGTCTGGTCGGATTATTACGTTTCCAGTACTATCTTTTTCGCCTTGAGAATATGAGTAGTATAAGACTCTGGCTGCTTCCGCGTACCCCAAATCTATTGCTTTGTTTATCCACTTTGTAGCTTCATCCAAATGCTCAGGATCTAGCAAATAATAGTACAGAGAAACCATGGCAGGGGCGTGACCTTGGTTTGCAGCTAGCCTTAGGTACGGAAGTTTATCTTCAAATGACTCCCAATATGTATTGTAATCGAGGAATTGATACCCACCATTGGGGATTGCATTGCTAACCAGCTCTTTGTATTTAGTCTGGCGATAAAAAGGGATGTATTCCCACCACTCTCTTTTGGTTATTTTTAGGGCAAAAGCAGCCTTTCCATCGCCATTTTGGGCGAGTCTTGTCCATCCTTGTTGCGCTTTAGGGAGCCACTTTTCATCACAAGGCCAACCAAGGTAGCTACATGGTGTATTCACATATAATTTGCCTCCTCCCATAACACCCATTGCCCATGGGTCTCCCATCTGAGCGGCTTTTAAAAAAGTGTTTCCTGCATCAAAGTGTTGACCGTTTTTATACTGCGTTATCGCAAGCCAAAATGTCGCGTGGGCACTGCCACTATCTGATTCTTGTTGGAATACTTGCTCAGCTTGTGCGTATATTTGTTGATTAAATAGTCGAACTCCTTCGTCGATTGGCTCTCCAGCCCAAGTGGCTGCGTGAAAAAATAACAAGGAAGTGATTATAAGTTTCTTCATTTTTAACTCTTTGGTCGCCAGTTGCAAATAGTGTATCCCATTGCTTTTAGCTGTTCTTCCCGCTCATATTGACCTGCTGGTAGGGTAGTGTATTTGGTCAGCTGGCTAGCTCTATATTCGGAAGTACGAGGCTTTTTCTCTAGGATTAGGTGTTCTTTGGTAAGCCAAAACATAAACTCGTTAAATTTATCATACTCATCGTTCAATGATTTCATGTACTTAGTTTTGTCTTTATCATTTGGATTTTCATAAGGCTGTGATAAACCTTTGAGGAAAAAGTCACGCATACGAATTGTATTTTGGGCATAGCGTTGCCATTGCATTTCTTTATCAAGCTCAGTTGGTTGCTTTAACCTCATTCTTTGGACCGCGTTTTCAAAAGTAACTATTTTTCCTTTAGTTGCCTTATCTGCCCCTAACCATTTCAATATTTCATTAATCGCTTTTCGCTGTTTTTCATTTTTTGTTGCAGCAAAATTTCGCTCACGCTCCTTGTCACCGAAAAAAGAAGTTGAGGGAATGTCATTGTAATTAATTAGCACTGTCAATAATTTTGCCATTGTCTCAGCGGGCATATTTTTTATCCATTTCTGGTTTTCTTGTTGGTGCTGTTCAGAAAGCAAAAAGTTGGCAACAAAGTAGGCATTTTTTTCGTCAGTTGCTTGCTTCTCCATATCATCAATGATGTTAAATGGCAGCATCATCACTTGCCCGATTGTTAAGCCAAATGCAGCGGCTACCGTCAGCACCTTATTGAATTCGGCAAAACTGTTGGCTTTGCCAGACTCGTCAAAAAACTCAAATCGCTGAAAACCCTTGTTGTTCATGACGCCAAGCAGTGCAGCAAAGAAATCATCAGCGGCTTTAGGGTTTAGCTCAGTGGCAAATTTGCCGCCAAAACCAATACCCGTCGTGGCAGCCATGGCGGTAATAAAGATAAACCGGCCATTATTGAACGTGCACTGGAATACACCATCATACCCAATCCCCGCCGAGACTTTAAAGCCAGAACTGACTTTAAACAGATTTTGCTTTGCGTTTTTTTGATCTTTTGCCCAATCTAACTTACAGCTCAGAACCCCGCCAGCTTCTAGTCCGGCAAACGCTTTTGCTTCCGCAGTAGCTCCAGCCGCAAGCGTGCTGGCGTGGCTGCCTTGCTGACCTAAGCCGGACACATTGTAATTGGTATAGTCACTTCTGCTTGGTACTGTTCCTTTGATGCCGAGAGGACGGACTTCTTGTTCTCCTGAGGACTCTTCCATATTGCCGATGTGGAGCTGAGTAGACACTTTTAAGCTTGCCGCGAGCACACCATAGACCTTTCCTTCTATTTCAAGCACGGCGGAGCCGATGTTTTCAGTATGACGCTTTTCGTCGTCACGAACACGGTAGGGGATGTCCAACTGCATGTCCCCACTCGCTGGTAGTCTGAGTGTTATCTTTTGCTCGGTACTTGCCAGCGAGAAATCGGTTTGAAAATCGGCTTTTAACGTGCCTTTGCTGTATGTGTCTTGGTCAATCGCGGTACTAGCACTGTAGGTAAAACGAGCAAATTGTGCTCCTCCACTGGTTTCTGTCATTGCGGTAATGCCAAGTGTTTCGTTTTCGTACTCTTTACTACTCCAAGGAAAAATGACATCGCTGATATTCGCCCAGCTAATCGATTTTTCAAATTTTAAAGAGGAGAGAACTGCATCAGAAGAGCCACCCAGTGCTTGTTTAAATGCCTTAGATAGTTGCTCTTTTTGTCGATTAACAGAGGTCGTTAAATTTAAGTTAACAATTGAAGTGCACTTTTTGTTTTCCGCTATATCGGTAGATAGTACAGGGCTGTCTGACAGAATATATAATAGCTTTTTGGGGTCAGAAGACAGAGCACATTCAACAACGGTTCTTTGGTTAACACCGCTGTTGGCAAATATATGGTTGTCTAAGTTTTTCGGCTTCCATTGGGCTTCATGGAGCACAACACTTCGATCCGATGTTTCTATGACAGGAATGTCACCGACGAAGGTTATGGATGTTCTTTGGTAGTCAAAGTTTGGGGAGTCAACTCGCTCGCTCGCCTCCGTACGTAAGGCCTTGCAACGTTCTTGCGCATTTTCAGCGAAAAGGAACAGTCGCTTAACGTATCGGTTATAGCTGTCGTTGTTACCAAATCGCTCAGAAAAATCCCGGATTCGGATCGCAATCTCTTGTAGTAATATAAGGTTCAATATATAGGCACTGTAATAACCAAGCTCGCTAGCAATAGACGTGTCTTCGTCAAGCTTATCTAAGTCGCCGATTAATGCATCGATGCTCGGGCTTTTGTTCTCAAGCTCCTCACGAATAGATTCAACAGTTTGCCACCCTTTAAAGAGCTCATCTTTGTTTAAGCACTGTTCTTTAAGGTAGGTCCCTGTCTGATTCAAACGATGCACAGCTGCAAAAAATTTTCGGTAACTAATTCTGTTTTCGCTATTGGCATTGAAGAAAGCCATTGGCTCCCATTCAAATTGTTGGTTGTTTAGTTTTGTAATGACAGCATGGGCTTTATCTTCCCAGTAACAGTAAACGTCGTAAGCCTTCTTAAGCGAAGGTAGTTTACTGGTGCTTTTTAGGTCTTTACTATCAAGAGAGTCGTTCAGGCCAATGGATTTTTTCTCTTTATTGATGGTTTCTAGTGCGTCGTAGATGTTCAGCTCGATATTTGAGCTATAGAATCCGTGCTTATTTGAAAACTTGTACTGATGGCCTTGCTCGTCAATGGTTGTACTGGCTGCTTGCTCCATTGCTTGTTGCTCAAACTTATTGATCGCTTCATCCAGGCCTTCGATGAGTTCTTGCTGTAACTTACGTAATTGTTTGACTCTGAGTGATTGGGCGCCATCAATCGCATCTTGCTTGAGCATAACTTCGCCAAACGCCCCCTGTATAGGGACGAGGCTACCAATTGCTTCGTTTTCGATATTCTCAACGGCTTTAGAGTAAGTCTGTTCGATACGATCAATTTTTACGCTAACGTTGACTAAGGTAATCTCGATATCATCATTCGGGAACGTCAGCTCATTATTGCTATACGCTTTCTTTAAAGCAGAGCATTCAAGCAGTGCTTTACGGTAGGCCGCGACCTTATTATCGCCAAGCTGACTCAGGAATACTTCATGGGTAATGCTGTTAAACTGATCCATGACGCCTAGCTTGGTGAGTTGGGCCAACACTGTTTTGTTATCACCACTTAATGCTTGCTGGCAACGCTGATGATCCTCGATGACATACTGCTTTGCGTCTTTGGTTAGGAGAAGCAACATTTGTTTTCTTGTATGTGGATGTTCTGGGACATATAGAGCATCCACATACTTAGGAGTCGAGCATTGAGCGAGCACCAACTGGTTGTTTGGAAAGGTTTGTTTTTCTGCCCGTGCACCTGATGTGTTGTCGATTTCTTCTGGGAGTATGAGTTTGTTGCCATCGAAGATAAGGTCGATATCTTTGATCTGTTCAGCATTTAGCTTTTGTAGTGTAGCCACATCGGTATTGTAGTGTTTGGCTAGCTGAGAGAGGGTTTCTCCTCGTCGTATCACGTGGGTTTTCATGCTAGTAATTCCTTGACGAGTTTGTTTGAAAGGAGGGACAACGAAGTTCGAGTTTTGCCATTTTCTATAACATCAACGAAATAGCGCTTTGATAGCAGAGGAGATATTTGAGCAGATATTGCGTCTCCTAAAATACCGTCTATTTCAGTTCGCTCACCATACTTAGCTATTTTGGACAGCGTGTATGGTGAATAAAAACGCAGTAAGAATAAACGCCCATCTTCACTCTTGGCAGTGATTTTCTCTTGTAAAGTAGTGATTGCAGAGTTTTGGCTGATCTCGTTGGGGAAAGTAAAAAGGACGCCGCTAGAAGCCCAGTTAGGATCCGTTTCCCATTTTTTCCATACAGCACTTTTAGGATCGATACGTATCCAGATCGGGCTGAGATCCATTTGGTGCTGCCAAATGGTACCTAAGTACAATGGTTCCCATTCGTTTTCATTTTGAGCACATATTATTTTTGCATCTGGAACCCGTATAGTATCCAGGACTAAGTAACTATGATCATTTGTCATTTTGATTTATGCACTCACAACTAGTTTTAGAACAGCTACCATCTATCTGTTTTTGACACAGTTCTGAAATAGGTAGATCTAAAGTTGCTATGGCTGGAAGCAAACTTGTCATCGAAGCAGAAGTCGGTGCTATAAGAACCTCCTCCGGAGCAGCCAACGCCTCTAACCCCATTGGCATTGCTGGAGCTAAACCACCAAATCCGCTGCCGCTGCCTGCGCTGCCACCGGAGTTCATATTGATTGCTGGGCCAACGACATGGACGCCACCTGCATCGACTTTGACAAAACTTCCGCCGGCTTTGATGGTGATGCCGCTGCCTGCATCTAAAACGATTTTGTTGCCTGCTTTTAGGTGTACTTCAGAACCTGCATCGATGGCGGTTTTGCTGTTCACTTTTTGCTGAAGTGCTCCGCCAATACTTACAGATTTATCGGCGACGATCTTTTCACGCGACTCACCTTGAACCGTTGTATGACGGTTGTTTTTGGTCAGTTCAAAGCTATCGTTTTCAATCTTTAAGTAATCATCACGTTCAATTTTGGTCACGTGATCATTTTTGATTTCTACATCCATGTCTTTTTGTGCATGGAGGTAAACACGCTCTTGCTCTACTTGATCTTCAAAGCTCAGCTCATTAAAACCTTGGCCTTGGTAGGTCTCTGATCTAATCGCTGTTTTGGTTTTGTGCTCAGGTAAAGGATACGGAGGTATATTGACTGCATTATAAGTTCTGCCCGTGATGAGCGGCTGATCAGGGTCACCATTGAGGAAAGAGACGATTACTTCATGGCCAACTCTCGGTATCGCCACACTACCAAACTGCGAACCCGCCCACCCTTGGGAGACTCGGACCCAACAAGAACTGTGTTCATCGGTATTTGAATAACGATCCCAATCAAAATGGACTTTGACGCGGCCATGTTTATCACAATAGATATCTTCGCCCTCAGGACCAACTACCATTGCGATCATCGGACCATCAACTCTCGGTTTAGGTGATGGTTGCGCTTGCCAAACTCTATCTGCTGGAATCACTTCAATATGGTTGGAGTAAGTGGTTTCTCCAGTGTTGCCTTCTTCTTCCAATGCTTGGGGCTGTGTACCGAAATGGTGGCTTGCAACGACGACCCACTCTCGGTTGACCGTAGCGTCGGGATGATCTTGCAGCTGAAACTTTTTACCTGATAGTAGCGAACCGTGGTTACTTTCCCCTAGCACAACTCGCGTATTTCTGCGCAGAAACTCTAATCGAGCTCTACTTATCTGCTGGCCTAAAGCGTCGCTTTTAAACCTTCCTGGAAAGTCGAAATGTTCATAGACATCAGCTCGCTGCGCACCCAGTTCTTTACCCTGCGCTTGCTGCGTAAAATCGTACGCTGGCTTTTTGAAACTGTAGTCTTGAAGCTCACTATGGCTGACGCCAACTGTTGATTGGGTCGAGAAAGTGCTGATGTATGGCTGCTCAACGATTCCACCACTCAAATTAACATAAGGAACTGGCTGCTCTATCGCGATTAAGCCATCATTAGAATCCGTAAATAGTAGCGTGTGTTTACCTTGCTCGTGGACAAAGCTATAGCTCAGCCCCTCTTCTGCGGCCAATCGATGCAAAAAATCCAGATCAGACTCGCGATATTGCGCTACAAATTCCCGCTGTAGATATTCATGCTTTAAGACAAACGCATAGTCAGTAATCTCCATCTCTTGGAGTATAATTGAGATGATTTCAGGTATCGTTTTGTGCTGAAAGTGTCGAGAGTTTCGACGTAGGGATAGACGCTCTAGCGCTGGCACCATGGTTAACTGATAAAACGTGTGATGATGCCCGGTATTACCCTTACAAAACTGGCGAACAATGCCGTTGAGCTGTTGGACAACCTGACCGTCTTGGACCAGTTCGAAGTCGACTGAGCGATCAATGAGGTCACTAGGGACCAGATCAGAGTGTCTGCTTGCGAGTTTAAACTCGAATCGAAAACCGTTATAGGCAACGCCATTACGGTCAACAGTACTTGATATGCTATCACTGCCTGAGTACTCAATAACGCTTAGAGTATCGTGTTCAAACCCATCGATATGAATATTCAAGTTGAGCGTTGGCATTATCAAAGTCCTTATGGTTACCGTTCAGGTAGACAGCATTGTGAACAGCATATAAAGCAAACTTAATACCAACCAATAATACCAATAAATACAATTACTTAATTTAAGTCTAACACTCAAAAAGCGAAAACCCGCCCTTTATGAGCAAATTTTTACTTGCGAGCGTCTAATTCTAAAGGTTCTGACCGCAATCGAACCGTACTAGAGCAACTTAAATGTCCGATTTCTCCTCACTAGAACAGTTCTATATAGGGCGAGTCAATCGACCTAACTAAATTACAAGACGGATTAGTATAAGCGGTTAGAATAGATGTTCTAAAACGCCCTATATTCACTTTACTTTTTGTACAAATGGGCATAAATTCCGCTCAATTACTTAATCTATTAGAGTCATTATGTCTGAGCAGCGTTTAGGCAATGGGATGGCTGCCTTTTCCTTCCTATTGTGGGGCCTACTCCCACTCTATTACCAATTTTTGCCGAATGCGGCGACCGATGAGCTATTGGCAATAAGGCTCATTGCTTCAGTACCATTTGGTGCCGCTATCGTATTGCTTATCACCAAACGTCTACCAAATTTCAAAGCAATTTGGGCAGATAAACGCTCTCTAATGTACTCGACCGCTGCGTCACTGATGATGTCGATGTCTTGGTGTGCTTTTACGTGGGCACTAACCAATGATCGAGTCATGGATGCAAGCTTGGGCTTCTTTATCAGCCCTATCACTATGATGACGCTTGGTATCTTTTTCTTAAAAGAGTCGCTGTCTATTGGTAAAAAAGTCGCGTTAGTCCTTGCCTGTATTGGTTTGGGTTACCAAATCATCCACTATGGCGAGGTGCCCTATATTGCTTTGACGATGGCGATATTTTTCACGTTTTACGGCTGGTGTAAGAAGAAAGCTAACTATGATTGGAGCACTGGCCTGTTTGTAGAGGCGCTCGTATTGCTCCCGTTAGCGCTCGGCTATATTTTGCTTAAGGAGTGGACCGTCGGAACCGAGTCACTTCATTCAGGGGCGATGACCCTTGCTTTATATATTGGCGCAGCTCCAGCAACGTTATTGCCTTTGGTGTTCTACTCGATTGCAATTCGCCTGACGACTCTGTCAACGATCGGGCTGATGCAGTACATCGAACCGACCATTCAATTCTTCTTGGCTGTCTATTTGTTTGGGGAAGCCTTCGATGAAGTCAAACTCATCAGCTTTACTTTTATTTGGGCAGGTTTGATCTTTACGATATTTGACAGCCTACGCTACCGTTACATTGCTAAGTATCGATAATCGATTGACCCAATAAACAAAACCCCCTGCCATACGGTAGGGGGTTTGCGATTAGAAGCTTACACTCAAACTGCCTTGCCAAATCATTCCAACGGTAACAATCGCTACGACTCCTAGCATTCCAGCGCCGAATTTTTCTTTGCCTTCGAATGGGTTAATGCCCTGCTCTTTCTTAGCCTGAATATAAAAGTAGAGACCCGGTATGTACAGCAGTGCTGAGAGCAGTAAATAGTTAAGGCCTGACGCATAAAGCAGCCAAAGTCCGTAAACCGTCGCGCCCGTACCAATTAGTAATAAACTGCCTTTATTCTTCTCTTCAATAGCGATTTTAAGAACAAAAGCGCCCACAAGGAAATAAGGCACTAAGATCATTTCTGATGCAATGATTAGTAAAGTGTCGTAAGTACTGCCAGCAAACATAACGAAGATTAGAGAGACTTGAATCCACACGTTAGTCAGCGTCAAAGGTTTAACTGGGCTGCCTGCCTCGTTAAGCTCAGCATACTTTTTCGGGAACATCTTCTCTTTTGCACATAAATATGGCGCCTCTGATGCCAGTACTGTCCAGCTAAGAAAAGCGCCGCAAACTGAGATAAGTAATCCCACACTGATAATGTACTGTCCCCAAGGGCCGAGAATGTGAGTCAACACTTTCGCCATTGATGGGTTCTGGTAACTTGCCAGCTCAACAGGTTTAACAACGCCCATAGATAACAGCGTGACAAACACGTAGATCGCGAGTGCAGTGAGTAGACCCAGTATGGTGGCACGTCCGATATCTTTACGGTTACGCGCTCGGCTAGAGACCACGACCGCTCCTTCGATACCAATAAATACCCAGACCGTCACCAACATAGTGCTTTTTACTTGCGTCATCAGATCGTGGCCGTCACCGAAGTGCAGACCAGTAAAATCTAACGTGAACGTATTCCAACTAAAGGCAAACATTGCTGCGATGATAAATATTAGCAGCGGTACCAACTTGGCATAGGTGGTCACCATATTAATCAATGCGGCGGTTTGCACTCCTCGTAACACTAAGGCGTGCACCATCCAAAGTAAGCAAGATGCTCCGACAATGGAGATAAGGGTGTTACCTTGACCGAATATGATATTGTCAGGTGTATCAAACAGCATGCCTAAGGTACTAAAAACAATAACCAAGTAAGAGACGTTAGCTAACATCGCACTTAGCCAATACCCCCAAGCAGAACAAAAGCCAACAAAATCACCGAAACCGGCTTTTGCATAACCAAATACACCGCTATCAACATGAGGGCGATGCAAAGCCAACTTCTGGAAGGAAAGGGCTAAAAAAATCATACCAATACCAGTGATCATCCAACCAATGATCACGGCAGCTGGACTTGCCACTGAAGCCATATTTTGTGGCAAACTAAATACACCAGCACCGATCATTGAACCAATGACGATCGCTGTTAAAGAACTCAAGCCGAGTTTGTTGTCCATTATTATTTCCGGAGTTACCGTTCAGGAAGGTGCAATATTACGCCTAAATGTCAGCGATAGTTAGAGGCTGTGTGAGCTATGTCGCGCACATCCAAAGCGAATCTTCTATTTCATTGTCACCGATCAATTCATGGAACGCATTCTAATTCTTTTGACCTAAAACATTAACCAAAAACATCGTAATAAGACCATCAAAATCAATATTTAAAGGTAATTTCACTATCTTTAAATGAGCATAAAACACATTAATCTACTAGCCATTAACACTCTAATTACGATTTCAACAAAATAATATGCAATATGATTGAATAACTCGCATAAAACAGAACATGGTCTAAACTTATTTTCAGTGGCTGAGATGCATCAACAACCGCTCTTAGTATCCATTACTTCCTGTTTGTACGGTCGCTTTATGCGGCCAATTTTTTTGCCTGCTCAAAACTAAAAAGGCAACCGAATGGCTGCCTCTTGTTCTGTTCAATGTTCTAGTGGTTAGCGCCGTCATTCCGCTGACCAAACTCTGCTTGCTGGTATATGTCTGCGAGTGTCCTATCCTTCTTGGGCTTACCACTCTTAGATTGTGATGCGTGCTGATTATCTTGGCTATGTATAGCTTTTTCATGCGCTTTCGCTGATTGGATAAAAGCTGGATCAGCCAAAGCTTGTTGGCGTAGGCGGTTAACGCGTTCAATTGTTTCTGACAACATAGTACACCTCCAGTTACCTGTATCTATATCCAGTATAGTTCGGTATAAGTTAACGTCAAGCATTTTACTGTATATAAAACCAGTTAACGTTAATAACTCTCTGATAGGAATAACCTTACCTCATTATTAATTATAGACATAAACATCTAAAACTATATATTCGATAGGTAATTCTTATCAAAAAGTGATAGGCAGCACCTATTGCAGCTATCTATATCTCCTACTTCAGTCATCGTGAGCAAGCTTTTAAACTTAGCGACAACTTAGACAAAAATGATAGAAATTATGAAAGCGATCGTTGTGGAAGGCGGTGCCATGAGAGGCATCTTTGCAGCAGGTGTATTGGACAGCTTTATTGAAAGTGATTACTTCCCTTTCGATTTTGCCATTGGTGTCTCTGCAGGTACCTCAAATCTTGTCGGATATCTGTCAAAGCAAAAACATCGAAGCTACAGCGTCATAACCAAACTTGCTACTCAGCGTTCTTTCTTTGATCCTAAGCGGTTCCTAAAAGGGGGAAGCCTTGTCGATGTACATTGGCTGGTTTCTCAATCAGAGCAAAGCTATCCAATGAACCGAGATGAACTGTTTTCAACCACCCCGCTTTGGGCGGCCGCAACGAACATTGAAACAGGTCAAGCTGACTACTACAACGTCACTTCAGACAATATTGAACAAGTACTGGAAGCGACCGCAGCACTGCCGATTGCTTATAAGCAGACCCCATGTTTCTCGGGTGGCTGTTATGCTGATGGAGGTGTTGCTGATTCGATTCCTGTCATTGAAGCGTATCGACGTGGTGCAAAGGAAATCACGGTGATTCTATCTCATCCACTCAGTTATGAGATGCCTGAGAGTAAAAGCTCTTGGCTAATAAAAAGGCTGTTAAAGAAACACCCGATGATAGGTCAAGCAATGCAAGAAAGAGCAAGGCGCTACAACCAATCGTTGGATTTTATTCGCAACCCACCTCAAGACGTCATCATTCGTGTCATCGCGCCACCTGAGTCATTCTCAGTTAAACGGCTCACAATGAAGCAAGAGGTATTGAACGAAGGCTATGAAATGGGGCTAGAAGAGGGAGAAAAACACCTCTCAAGTCGGAAAGGTGTTTTCGGATTAACTGACGAAAATTGTCACTTCTGCTTATAAGCGTTAGTGAGCAATATCAAGCTGATTATCTTTCACACCATTTACGCGGAACCAACCAGCAATGCTGTAACGTTCCGCGTTAGTCGGCAGAACCTCGTGAGGGAATTGCTCAGAGAAGAAGACAAATAAACGACCCGATCTTGGTGGGATCGTCGCAATATGATTATCGTTAATATCGTAGACGACCAACTCGCCCGCATCGTCTTCAGACCAAGATTCGTTCATGTAGAATACCGTCGTTAAGCGACGGTTTTCATTACCTTTAAAGCAATCTAAGTGCTTCTGGTAAAAGTCACCTTTTTCAAACTTAGCGAAGTGCGCTTCATATTCAAACAAACCTAGGAAGAAATGGCGGTTCGCTTCAAGTCGGATCTGTTCCATTTTGTCTAAGAATGAACCCACCGCTTGACCCATGTCACGACGAAGCCACTGGATCTTGTCACTTCGGATAGCACTTTCACGCATAACGTCATCGTTACGCCCGATACGTGCTTTCTTCCAATCTTCAGGGATAGCGTCTCTTAGTTGTGATACTTCATCTTCAGATAGAAAGTCGTCCCAAACGTAATAACCCTGAGTGAAAAGAGCATCGATAAGTTTGTTCATGAATGGCTGTTGTCCAGTGATTAAATCAAGGACGCCTTATACACAAACGCAGCCACCAGCCACAAATCAGACTTGTTACCTTTACGATAAATGTTGTTGATTAGACTCTACAAGCCCGACAAGTTGAGCTCTACAGGAGTTCCTAACCAATAAGCAAAGTCGGTGTGGTCTTTGAGGTCATCGCCCGTCAATGCGTGAACCAAAACAGAAAATGACTGACGGTGATTTTCTAGCCAAGCAATAAGCGCTTCAAAGTCTGACGAGGTAAACGTAATCGAGAAGCTCCACATTAAGTGTGGACCGACCAATTTCTCGTTAAAGTTACCAACGGGCAGTGAAAATTGCTCGATCACTTGTTGGCGTAACTGTTTCGCTACGCCAGCGGAGGGTTGGTCAAAATAGATGTGAGCGTGGTAGTTTTCATGGATATTTTTAGGAAAAGTCATAATATCATTTTGATTGTTATCTATATTTCTATACTAGCAACTATGCCCTTTCTCTACCGCTTTACTTACAATCATTACATTTCAGCTACGCAACAATACCTTGTTCAACCGCATATTTAGCCAACTCAGCGGTACTGTGCAGATCAAGCTTATGCTTAATGTTCTGACGATGAGTTTCAACCGTGCGGTAGCTAATATCAAGCAGTGACGCAATCTTCTTACTACTGTTGCCCTCTGCAACCAGTTTTAACACCGCTTCTTCTCTACGGCTCAAGGGGTTGGGCTTTTGGATGTTAGGAATCACCTCCTGAGAAAAGAGTGTTTGTGTCGCTGACTCGCAAAAATAGGTCGAACCGAGATAAACCGTTTTAATGGCTTGTACCATGCGCTGAGCACAGATCTCTTTGAGCATATAACCGACCGCCCCAGCTTGCATCACCTTCATAATATACTCACGATTATCATGCATGGTGAGCATCAGCACTTTCGCATCGGGTATCGACTCTCTGATAATACGTGTCGCATCAATACCATTCATCAGTGGCATACTGACGTCCATTAGCACTACGTCCGGAAGTAGCTTTTTGACCACTTCCACCGCTTCAACACCATTACTCGCAGAGCCAATGACCTCAATATCGGGTTCGGTTTGCAGTCGCGCGATAAATCCATCGAGTACAACTTGGTGATCATCAACAATCACCACTTTAATTGGTTTATCCATAAACTAATCCATCCAATTCCAGTAATACGGTTATCTCTGTCCCAAAGCCGGGCTCACTCTCTATTTCAAAGTCACCACCGATAAACTCCACTCTTTCACGCATATTACGCAGCCCTATTCCTTGCTTTTTTAGCGTAGAGTTAACATCAAAGCCGACGCCATCATCACGGATAATAAGCTGAAGCATGTTGCCCATTTGCTGCAAAATCACGCTCACTTTTTTCGCACTGGCATGCTTTTCAATATTTGTCAGCGACTCTTGCGCCACGCGATATAGCGTTGTCGCTACTTCTGATTGTAACTTACCAGGCTGAGTGGATAGTGAGGCTTCTATCGTTATGCCAGAGTGAGATTTAAAATCGAGCAACAAGCTGTTCATTGCGGCCTCAAGACCGATATCATCAAGAGCACTGGGTCTTAAATTGTGTGAAATATGTCTGACCTCATTGATTGCGGTCATCAGCGAGTTTTGTGATTGCACGATATGCTGTTGCAACGGTGCATCATCAATCTTACTCGCGAGTAGCTCGAGGTGACACTTACTCGAAACCAAGAGCTGATTAATCCCATCATGAAGCTCGCGCGCTAGGTGTTTTTTCTCATCCTCTTGAAACATAACTGTTTTATGGGCCAGCTCTTTTAAGCTGCGATCGGCCAAACGATGTTCATGTAGGTTAACTGCTAGAGTAATCACAACAATAACGCCCACCGTCACGATCATAATCACAATCACGGAAAAGAACGTCGTCTCAATATTCTTGTTCACTTCAGACTTGAGATTCGCGACTTCATAAGTGATATCTTCAATGTACAGACCCGTTCCAATCATCCAACTCCATTTATCTAGCCATGCCGCGTAACTGAGCTTGATGACGTTTTCTCCGGTTGATGGCTTTTGCCACAGATATTGATGAAATCCGCCTCCACTCTGTGCTTGAGCAAGTAGTGCTTCAATAAGATGATCGCCATTTTCATCTTGAATATGTAGCAAGTTTTGCCCAATAAGGTCTGGCATGATCGGGTGAACTAAGTTGGTTCCTTGCTCATCGTAGGCAAAGAAGTAGCCGTCTTTATCCTTGCCATAACGAAGCTTAGATAAGATTTCTCTCACCTGCTGCTTGGCGATCTCTTCAGGCATATCGGGATCATTATAAATATGAGAAATGGCATCGAAGGCAAGGTCGACGTGATCTTTTAAGGCAGTTTCTTTAGAGCGAATCAAGCCATCTTCAAAAATTTGAATCTCTTTCTCGCCGAGCGTTTTAGCTTGATGAATTGAGATCCAACTAGTTAAAGCCGTAACGAGCAATAATGGCAATAAACTGAGTAAGATCAGTTTGGCTTGTAGAGGCATTCCTTTTCCTCAGATAACAACAAAGGCTGCTTCCCTTCATGGCAAGCAGCCTCACTTTATCAGTTGTTACCTCATTAGCGTAACTTTTCGATCACATTCCATAAAATTCTGGGAAGACCAATAAACTCGCCAAGACAAGAATTTGGATAGCAATGAATGGCATGACCCCACGATAGATATCACGTGTTGTTACGCCTTTTGGAGCAACACCCTTTAAGTAGAATAAGCTAAAGCCAAACGGTGGCGTTAAGAACGAGGTTTGTAAGTTCATCGCAATCAATATCGCGAACCACGTCATATTGATGCCCATCATTTCAGCCACTGGCGCTAAAATTGGAACAATAATAAAACATATTTCTACGAAGTCGATGAAGAAGCCTAAGATAAGGATCACTAGCATGGTGATGATTAGGAAACCCCATTTCTCGCCTGGAATCTGTAGCATCCACTCTTCTACAAGATAGTCACCACCTGTGTAGGTGAATGCCATAGAGAAGGCAGTTGCACCCAATAGGATCGCAAATACCATTGCGGTGACTTTTACTGTCTCTTTTGACGCGGCATACACCATTGACCAACTAAACTGACGATACAATACCGCGAGAACGATCGCACCTGCACCACCCAACGCCGCAGATTCTGTCGGTGTCGCGACACCCGCAAAGATCGAACCCAATACGACAACAATCAGAGCCAATGGCGGCACAACCGCTTTCAGTGCTGCAATCACTTCATCTTTACGGCTGATGTCACCCTCACTTGGGATAGGCTGAGCCGCTTCGGGGTTGAGCTTGGCATAAATCAAGATATAGATAACGTAAGCGCCGACAAGAACAAGGCCGGGCCAAACCGCAGCTTGGAACAGATCCCCGACAGGCACACCGAGTACATCACCAAGTAGGATAAGGACAATCGAAGGTGGGATAATCTGCCCCAACGTACCAGACGCACAGATAGTGCCGCAGGCAAGACCTTTATCGTAGTTATACTTGAGCATAACGGGTAGCGAGATCAGGCCCATTGCAACAACAGAAGCACCAACAACACCAGTCGAGGCCGCCAGTAAGGCACCAACGAGTACGGTAGAAATCGCAATACCACCGCGTACTCCACCAAACAGTTTACCCATCGATTCAAGCAACTGTTCCGCTAGGCGAGTCTTTTGCAAAACAAGCCCCATGAAAACAAACAGAGGTACAGCCATTAAGACTGTATTTTCCATGATAGATTGGATTCGGTATGGCATGAAAGCAAACATGTCCATACCTTCTGCCCACACACCGAAGATAAGCGCAATACCACCAAAGGTAAACGCAACAGGGAAGCCAAGTAGCAAAGCAAACAAGGCAACAAAAAACATTACAATACCGACCATTGTTGTCTCCTTACTTTTGTTCTTGAGCGTGCATGAGGTGCGGGTTAAAAATCTTGTTCAATGAGTGCAGTAGCAAACCAACACCACTGATGGCCATAAAAAAGAATGAAAGCGGGATCATCGCTTTAATGATCCAACGGTAAGGTAAGCCGCCCGGATCGCCTGATGTCTCTCCTAATGCATAACTCTCTTTCGCAAAGTCGATACCGTAGTACGCCACCAGCAAACAGAATGGGAGCAAAAAGAACAGCGTGCCGAGTAGGTCAATAATGGATTGCGCCTTATGAGATAAGCGCTCATAGAATAGGTCGACCCTCACATGCCCCCCCGCTTTAATCGCATAAGGAACACCGAGTAGGAATACCGCTGAGAATAAATGCCACTCCATTTCTTGAAAAGCGATGGAGACATCGTTAAAGACATATCGCATCACCACGTCATACACAACGTTGGCGAGCAATAAGATAAACAGTATGCTTGAAAGCCATCCTAAGAAATCACCAAAGCGATTAAATAGGCGCTCTACATAAATTAGGCTTCTCATTCCCTACTCCATGGAATTTTGAAAATCGCGTCACTATCAATGGTGACGACAAGTTGTATTTAATTAGGTTTCTTGGGCTTGATAGGGTAAGTGACAATGTCACCTACCCTAGTCGATAGTTATATTTATTGAGCTTGGCTGTTTAGGTACGCACGGTGCGAGATATCCGTCCATGAACGTACTTGCTTCAAGTAATCAGCTTGAGATTTTTGAATCTCTTTTGCTAGATCATCTTTTTCAGCATGCTTAGCCAGTAGGCGGTCATTGGCTTCACGTAGCGCGCCCATCACTTCTGGTGGGAAATCTTTAACTTGTACATCTGGATATTCAGATTTGATAGAAACCCAGTTTTTACCACTTTCGTGAGTCGCTTGAGTGTACATGTCATAAGCCGCTGTACGCATTGCTACACGTAAAATTTCACGCAGATCTTCTGGTAGACGCTCGTAAGTGCGCTTGTTCACAAGGAATTGAAGCTCTGAACCTGGCTCATGCCAACCTGTATAGTAGTAAGGGGCAATTTTGTGGAAGCCCATACGCAGGTCAAGTGAAGGTCCAACCCACTCTAGAGCATCAATCGTACGACGCTCGAGAGACGTGTAAAGTTCACCCGGGGCAATGTTTGTTGGCTTAGCACCCAGTTCCGCTAGGATTTCACCCGCGAAGCCAGGAATACGCATTTTCAGACCTTGTAGATCTTCAACTGAGTTGATCTCTTTTTGGAACCAACCACCCATCTGAATATCCGTGTTACCACCTGGGAATGACAATAGGTTATGCGGAGAGTAAACCTGCTCCATTAGCTCCATACCGCCACCATGGTAGAACCATGCATACTGCTCAGCCGGTGTCATACCGAAAGGCATAGAAGTAAAGTAAAGTGTGTTTGGTACTTTGCCTTTCCAGTAGTACGAGCCAGAGTGGCCAAGATCGTACTGACCAGATTTCACCATATCGAAAATACCTAGAGGTGCTTTGTGCTTGTTCGCAGAGTCGATACGGATTTGTAGACGACCATTCGACATTTTTTCAGCCATTGCCGCCATATTTTTCGTCGCATCACCGAATACTGGGAAGTTCGGTCCCCATGTTTCAGCCAGTTTCAAGCGATAAACTTTTTCAGCGGCACTCGCTGATGTCGCCATAACAGCAAGTGCTGCTGCCATCGCCGTGCCTTTTAATACTCGTTTTAGAGATTGTTTAATAAGACTCATGTTCACGTCCTTTGTTTAACGATCATACCTTTCTAGGTACCTTTTGTTTCACTTATAGAGTGAGTTATCTATAAGCAACATAAAATCAGCGTGAACACGGATAAATTTTAACAGCTGCTATTAAAACTAGACTAAAGCACTACGTAGTAACACGTACTACAGCGGCTAATACATAGATAATAAGCATTAAATACAATTAGTTATACGAAAAACAAAAAAAGCAAACATGCAGATTATACGTAGTGAAAGTAATGAGGACTAAATTAAGTGAATAGTAAGATGTGTGACAAAGATAAACTTTTGCCATCTAAGAAATGAAAAAGCCCCGACAGTGTCGAGGCTCTCAAGCATGTATTCTCCGCAATGATTGCTAGAGATAGGCTATTGGCAATTGGCAATTAAACGGCTTTGTAAATAACTTTGTTGCCAGCTAGCTGCTCTTTCACTACTAGGTTTTCTTCTAGAAGTTTTTTAAGAGCGCCTGTTGCCCAAGATGCTGCTTTTGCATCTTCTTGACCAGCCGCTAGACCGATACCTTTAGGGTTGATACCTTCAGCGTTGCTAACAACGATGTCTAGCACTTGTTGCTGCTTTGGAGTAAGCGCAACGTCAGTTGTTTTAGCCGCAGCTACAACTTTCTCCGCAGCTGGTTTTGCAGCTACTTTTTTCTCAACTTCTGGCTTAGCTTTCTTTGTTGCTTCTACTGTTGCAACTGTCGCCTTAATGCGCTTTTGCAGTTTCAGCTGCACTTTACGCTTATGAGCAAGTCTCATCGAGTATTTCTCCATTTCACTGCATACGGAGCAGTGGTGAAAATTTGAAGCGCGATTTATACCAAAATTTTGTTCACATTTACAGGGTATGAGCGGCTTTATGGCACAAAAATACGCGATATGGCGACATGAGACTACAATTTAATCAATACTCTTGGCATAGAGACGTAAACCACTGATTATATAAACAGATGTGCTTTGTTGATTAGAGTTGAGCCAAAATGGAAACCGTACACCTCACCAACCAACCGTTCATTTTCTCTACCATTACCCTCAGATGGGTAGGTGGACTATTGGCGATTGGTTGCTTGATTTTGCTGCTTTATGCCCCTGGAATTGAGCAAGCAGTATTGAGCATCATAGCGATTATCTGTGTGGGAGGATTTGGTTATCTATTGATATTGAAAAGCACGGTTCGCTTCACCCTAACCGCTAGCCATTTCCAGCAACACCTTTTTAAGGGAGGCTGGGTCGTAAAGTGGAGTAACATCAGTAAGATAGGCATTTGTACCTATGAAAATGACGGTTGGCATCAACCGTTGCCTTGGATTGGTATCAAGCTAAGAGATTATTCCCCTTACTTAAATAGCATTTGCCCTAGAATCGCAACCGAAATTCTGTTGAGTCAACGCGCTCTACTCTACCTAGGCGCAAAACAAAACAAACAGGGGGATACCTTTGAGGATATCGTCTTAGATTCAACGATTTATAAAAATGCGCAAGGTGAAGAGTTTAAAGGCTTGCAAGCCATGCTCGCCAATCGCATGAAGTATCAGAGAAGCTATTATGATTACGATATTTTTATCTCGGCTCATGATATCGATAGAGAGCCCGAAGAGTTTGTCGGACTAGTGCGTCGTTATCTTGCCGCAGCAGATCCAAATCAATAAAGACAAAAAAGGCCGCCTATAGCGACCTCTAACTATTCCAATCGAGCAACTTAATAAAGCGGCATCTCGTCAGCCACGAAAGGATTCGATGCTCTTTCACGACCAAAGGTTGATTCAGGACCATGACCCGGAACAAAACGAACGTCATTACCTAGCGGCCACAGTTTAGTTTTGATCGAGCTGATCAATGTATCAAAATCACCTTTAGGGAAATCGGTGCGACCAACAGAGCCGTTAAACAGTACATCGCCAACAAAAGCGAGTTTTGCTTCATCGCTAAATAACACCACATGACCCGGCGTATGACCCGGCGTGTGGATGACATCCATCACCTGATTGCCAAACTTAATCTTGTCGCCTTCATTTAGCCACTGATCAGGTTCAAATGCTTCAGTTAGCGGAAAACCAAACATTTGGCTTTGGCCTTCTAGACCTTGAAGCCAAAAATTGTCATCTTGATGTGGACCAACAATACGCACACCATCGAGCTCGCGAGCTAATGGTTCAGTGCCGCCAACGTGGTCTAAATGACCATGTGTCAGTACAAGGTTAACCACTTTCACACCCAGCTCTTTAATTAGAACCGCGAGCTGTTTTACATCACCACCCGGATCGACGACAACTCCTTCCATTGTTTCGTCACACCAAACGATAGAGCAGTTTTGAGAAAACGACGTCACAGGGACAACTTGATACTTAAGGGACATATATTAACCTTGATAACCATCCAAACTGGCTGAACTATGACACTTGCTCGCCACTTTGACAACTCTCATACAACTGTATGTTTTGCAATTAAGCCCAGTAACGTACAGGCCCAGTATCCATATGAATAAAGTTGCTTCCTGGATAATAGCCAACGCCACCAAATTTTAGCTCACGAGCGATATCGCGCACTTGCTTAAGGTTCACCCCATCTAAGCGAAAGTCGATCGCCTGCCCTAGCATGTGGTAACTCTTTTTCGCCACACCACTCGATTTGCCACGTAGCGCTTCGTTGGTTGCTGGTGAACGGTAACCGGAGATGATTTGCACCTCAGCTTCAACACCAAGTTCTTTTTGAATATTGCTGATATGGTCAAACAGACGTTTGTCCATTGCATGTACTTCATTACGACGGAAATCGCGACAAATGTGGTTCAAACGACCAAGCTCTCTGTCTACGTAATTGCTACCATCGAAATAACACGTTTCTAATGCTTCTCGCGTATGGAGGTTAGTCAAAGCGAGGCTACGCGGTTGATCTGGGTAGGATGCAAGTGCAATGCTTGGCGTACAAGCTGCAACTACCAAACCACTTCCGGCCAGCTTTATAAATTCTCGTCGGGATAATGCCACGATAAATTACCTTCACAAATAAGTTCTAGAAATGTGTCAAACCGCGACACTACATAACTCTTTCATGAAGTTCAAATGCATAAACTATGCACAAAATGACACCAAGCCAATAATAAGAAGCTTACTTATTGAACAGACTAGTAAAAAAGTGATTAAGGAAAAATTGTAAAAAAATGCCAATCAACGAAAAGTATCAATTAGCATCTGTTTAAACATTAACCTTGGGGGAAAACGGCTTTGTCTAGGCGGTAAATATCTTCCCTATAGTGGACACTTCCTTCCTCATACCATGCCGTTTGATAAATGATATGTACGGGCACACGACTTTTTAATGGAATCGATTGATTTGGGCCTGGCGGTTCATCAAGCTTTGCTCTACGAGAAACACCTTGTGCTTCAATCAACCGCTTTGCAAAAACATCTGCATTTTCGACTCGAATACAACCTGAGCTGAAAGCTCGCTGTTGGCGGCTAAATAGACTTTTGCTCGGGGTGTCGTGAAGAAAGATTGCCCTTCTATTCGGTGTGTTGAATTTGTATAAACCAAGCGCGTTGCTATTACCTGACTCTTGAGTCATGCGATATGGAAATGAGCTAGGGTTCAGGTTGTCCCAGTCGATGGTTTCTGGGTTTATGATCTCATCTGAGCCCCACTTGGGTATGATTTTAATATTCTGTTTTGTTAGGTAAGCTCTGTCGTGCTGGACTTTAGGGATAATATCTTCAACCATGATCTTCCATGGAACATTCCAAGTTGGGTTCAAGATTAATGAGTCGAGCCTAATTTGCATCAAAGGGGTTGGTCGCTCAATCTTTCCTACCACGACTTTTGATTCAAAGACTTCTTCGCCCGAAGACCAGTAGGTCATTTGAAAGCTTGGCACATTAACTACGATGATCGTGTCACGCTGAGATGGCCAGTAGCGAATTCTTTCGGCATTAATCGCTAACGTACTCAAGCGTTTTTCAATCGGCAGATTAATCCATTTGATAGTCTCTGGGCCTATTATCCCGTCAGGCTTCAAACCATGTAAATTTTGGAATTGCTTAACGGCAACTTTTAACGTTTGGTCAAACCAGCGAATGTCTTTCCTCACATCAATAAGATCGACGTCAACAATGGACAAGCGTTGAATCAATACATCACGATTTTCTAATCGATCCCCTACTCGTTTGATTCCCACTTGGCGATAAGGTGGTGTGTTTAGTTTGTCAAACTTAATGATGTGCAGATAAGTATCAATAAGATACTGATACTCTTGAGAATCTGGTGTGTAACGCTCAATCAGTTCAGCCAAATGTTGTTGCGAGATGCCTCTTTTAAGCGCGATCTGAGCACTTTGGGGCGGCAGTGGTAATGGAGTCGATAACTTTTGTTCAAAAAACCAATATTTGCCATCGTTTTTTGCTGATTCGGCATAGCTTAAATAAAGCAAAAGCGTGTCTGTTGCTAACACATCATACTCATGCCAGCGATTACTTTTACGATAAAACTGCAGGTAACTTAATTGACGAGAAAATAGTGGGCTAAAGCCAGCATGATCGATGACTTCTAATTGAAACTCAAGCTTGCTTCCCTGCTGCAAATCAAACCACACCATTTGGTTATCATTTTCACGATAAACTTCCTCAACCGCTTGTGGGAATTGAAGTAAACCATATAGCGGGCTATCTGATGGAAGCCACCCAATTTGATTAAAATACTGCGCGCCGAAAACTGCTGGTGTGAATAGACTCAACACCAACAGTTTGCAAATCCATCTTGCCATTCGAGAACCCTCTAGCTCCTTGAACTTTCAGTATGGCAGAGTTATGGATAAACAAAACGGCTTGTTTGTGAGAATCACTCCATTAACACGTAAGAATCACTCCCCTCACCCTATCACTGACCAATGGTTATCCCATTGAACCCCAGATCGAGCCGTCACTTTATTACCAGGTGCAGCTTGACTAATGACACTGCCAGCACCAGAACTGACCCTAAATTCGTCACCTTGGACAACCACGCCCGATGCATCAGGCAAAGGAGAAAGTTCTACTAATTGCTGGGTATGCTTAGACCAAATACCATAACAGTTACCTCTTGGAGACGTGGCTAATATCCACTCGTCCGTCGCTGCAATGCTCGCAATATAATGATTGAACCTTGCCCATTGCTCCGGTTCAGCCTTTAGCGGCAATAACGCTTCACCCAAAGTATGCATCGCCAATAGCGATGGGTATTCATCAGGCTCTCCGCGATATTGTTGTCCACACAGCACGGTCTTAGAACCATCATGCGCTAAATGCCTAATGCTCAATTTGTTATCTGCCAGTCCAACTTGTTCTATCAATTCACCGTTGGGGTCAAGGTAACTTAAGCTCGGTTGCATGGTAGCGATGTTTAGAGGTTTTCGACCATTGGTATGAACGCCGCCAACACCAATCGCTAAGGTGTCATCAGGCATAACAATAACTTCATGCGGGCCTAAACCAAACTGAGAAAACTCCGCGACTTTTTCATAACCGGCGACCACATCATAGACGCCAATGATGCCGCGACTGCTGCCGCGCTCACCTTCTGTCGCATACAACCACTGCCCATCATTGGAATACACTCCGTGCCCATAATAGTGGCGGTTTTTATCTGCTACTCTCAGCTTAATCGACTCACCAGTTTGGTAATCAAACACTTGAAAATAGGTACCCGGTCTGCGCGCAAATGCAACGGCGTGATGTAATGCTGCGTTTGCGGCTACACCATGGCCCCTTTCTGGTAAAGCAATCTGACGTAATGGCATTCCAGCCGAATCAGCGACAACCGCATTAAAGCGATCGCGTCCGGAAATAGAACAGCCGATAAGTACTGGTGCTGAGCTTTGCTTAGAAGTTACTGTGCAACCCACCAGTGGATACGCGGCGCCAAACAACGCGGCCTTTAGTAATGAGCGTCTTGTATTATCAGTCACCATCAGTTGCGTTAAATCCTATAATCACACCAAGCTCTATCGCGACTTCTTCGTGAATCAGATACTTAAGCTGCTCTAGCTTATTGTATTGCGAATAGGCGGTTTGATAGCCGCGCTTGGTTTGCAACAATTCAAACAGGCTCTCATTGGTTGGCCAAGTTTCTATCGCCATCGAAAATTGATTAGCAATTCTATCCGCCAAAGAAGATTTTCCTTTTGCTCTAAGAGTGGCATCAAGCCCTTTCCCTTTCGCAAAGTAAAGTGCCTGCAGTGCTTCAAGATTAGCTTTGAGGTTCATCATCGATGTTTCAGAACGCCAAGATTCAGCAAAGTATGGTCGAGGTTGTCCAAACTTTGCCAAAGGACGACTCATTTTCTTCATGCTGTATTCAAGCTGATTCGAAAGCAAAGCGATGTATTCAGAATCCCATTGTTTTTCGTCTAGCTCTACCCAAGGGTTAGTTGCCCACGCCTGCGCAATACTAGAAGTATTCTGCGCAATGTTAGCTGCAATCGACTCAGCAGTAGAACAGGTCACTGGATTCGTGTTTAGATCGGAGGCTTTGTCATACAGTAACCATTCAATCGAGCCCAGCCCCTGAACAGTGACGCTTTGCTGTGATATTTCTTCAACACCCCATGATTTAGGCTGCTTGATCAATGCCCCCATCTTACGTCCAGTGGTATTTTTCTTGTCCGGCCAAAATTGAATGTTCCAGCTCTGAGCTAATGCTAATTCTGGTCCACGCTCTTGGCCTTGAAGTGCCATCCACGCCATCATAGTTTGCTGCCACTGGCTCTTAACTGCCTCAATTTCTTGATTTGCTGAGCAATAACCTTTCATAGTTAGAGATAGCTTTTCAGCTTCATTTTTCAATTGCTGAGCAGACGCAAACTCAACTTGATAAACACCTTGGCTGAAATGATTCGTCATCTCTGGTTTGATGGTATCGCTATCGGAAGATTGGCAGCCGGTCATCAGTGCCACTATCGCTGCACTCAAAGTCATTTGTTTAAGATTCATCATTCACCCTATAACGAATTCAAGAAGGCGATCAGCGCTTCTCTTTCTTTCTTGCTGAATTTTAAGACATTGCTCTTAGCTGCTTCTGCCTCACCACCGTGCCACAGTACAGCTTCCATCAAGTTTCGAGCGCGTCCATCATGTAAGAAATAGGTATGACCGTTCACTTCTTGCGTGTACCCAATGCCCCAAAGTGGCGGAGTACGCCATTCTTGACCATTAGCTAAATACTCCGGACGATTGTCCGCTAAGCCAGGTCCCATGTCATGCAGTAGCATATCTGTGTATGGGTGAATAACCTGTTCCGATAGCGCAGGTAGGTTATCTCTCTTAGCTGTTTTAATGCTGGTCTTATGACAACTTTCACAACCCGCTTTCGCGAACAGATCTTGGCCCTGCTTCACTTGCGGATCGTTAACATTGCGACGAATGGGAACCGCAAGGTGCTGCGAATAAAACTCGACAAAATCAAGGATGTTGTCGCTAACCTCTGGATTACCACCATTTGGCATGTCATCACAAATTGACTGCTTAGAAGTACAGTTTTCATTGGGGAACAGGTTACTGGTTAAACCAACATCACCATTGAATGCTGCTGCATTTTGCTGCATCAAATTGGGCTGCCCCGCTTTCCAACCAAAGCGACCAATTGCGAAGTCTTCTTTACGAACATCCCAAACCACGTTTACCTTGCCCGAAATACCATCATTGTTGGTATCATTTTCATCAGCCCACTGTTTCAATGTTGCATCAGGGATGCTCTCTAAGAGACCGAGTCCAATCATTGGTGGTGCAACGCGCGCTGACATTTGTGTATCAGGGTGCATCTCACCATAGCCTAAATCGGTGATCGTTAAGTTTGGTTTACGTAGATTAACCACAGTACCATCGGTAAACGTCATTGGAACCTCTTGGTAGGTAATGTTGATCGTTCCTTCTGGCTTTTGATCTTGCAAAGCAAAGTCTTGAAGTTGTCCACCATAGGTAGGCTCCGGAATAACCCCATCCTTGATAAACGCTTTTTTCTGCGCTGGCGTCATCGCAGGAATACTCAACCTAACTAGCATTGACACCGCATGCAGATCGTTTTCTTCAGGCGGGTGGCCACGCCCATCTTTAATATGACAATTTTGGCATCCATTAGTATTAAACAACGGCCCTAGACCATCACGCGCATCGGTAGAGGCAGGCGCTTGAACCCAAGGATTTCGAAAAAAACTGTTTCCGACGCTGAAATCCAGCCTTTTAGACATGGGCAGGTTGCCAGCAGGCAATGAAAAAGCGTTAGGGCCTTCTTTTTTCACTGAGGTATCGCCGCCAGATTTGGTGTCATATGCGGCAACTGACGAAGAAACTGTGAGTAAGAACAGACTGATGATGGCAGGTTTCGTGTACAACTTCATTACGATGGCTCACTAAGCGGATATATCCGCACAAACTAAATGGGAATAATTCTCAAATGCACAATGTATATAAACGTCAAAAGGGCTCTAATGAGCCCTTTCTATTGATCTAAGTATTAATTAGAACTCATGGTCTGCTGTATCTGGATTCAGGCTAGTGATACCGACAATTTTTGCAGCACGTTCAATTTGTACTGTTTGCGCTACTAGAGACATGATTGTGTCATTGACTAGAGCATTACCTTGCGTATTGCCCGCAGCGATTAACTGGTCGAAGTACTGATTGTTCTTCTCTGCAGAAGTCACTAATTGACCGACCTGAGAACGAGTCATATCAAACTGCTTTTGAATCTCTTGCGCGGCTTGCTTATCGTTTTGGCTTACAAGGTCATGGATACTTGGGCCTGACAGTAGTGTGCCATCTTCACGCTTGTAAAGACCTGTGTATACGTTATAGATGCCCTGCTCATTGTAGTAATGCGAGTTGTGCGTGTTGTCTGAGAAACAGTCATGCTCATCTTCAGTTGAGTTTGCTTCTAGAGCAACTTTCATACGCTCACCTGCAAGCTCACCTAGAGATAGTGAACCCATGCCAAATAGCATTTTACGTAGACCATTATCTGCTGAATCGTTTAGTAGCTCTTCACGGTAGTTACCTTTCACGTCAGCAGACCATTGGTTTTCCATCCACTCTAGATCTTGAACAAGAAGCTCAGCTGCTGCTTTCAAGAAGTCGCCACGACGATCACAGTGACCATTGGTACACTCTGCGCCAACAACAAAGTCGGTGTAAGCACGTTGACCAGCACCAGCATTAGTGCCGTTTAAGTCTTGGCCCCATAGTAAGAATTCAATCGCGTGGTAGCCTGATGCAACGTTCGCTTCAGAACCACCTACTTCGTTTAAGTCTGCAATAAGTTGGGGCGTAATTTTCGCAACGTCGAGTTTAGATGCGCCAATAGTCAGCTCTGTGTTTGCAACGATATTTGCGTTAGCGCCTTCATTACCTAGTTCATATTGGTAATCAGCAGAAACGTAATCGATTAAGCCTTCATCCAGTGGCCAAGCGTTAAGTTGACCTTCCCAATCATCAACAACCGCGTTACCAAAACGGAATACTTCAGACTGTTGGTACGGTACGCGAGAAGCAAGCCATACTTGCTTTACTTGTTCAAATTTAGCTGCAGTTGGATTAGCTAGAAAGTTTTCGATTGAAACATCTAGCGCTTTAGCAGTCGTCACAGAGTCTGCAAATACTGCGTGAGCAACATCCGCATAATGCTCTACGACTTGATCTTTTGTTACGTTTGCTGCGAAAACTGAACCGCTAGCGATCAAAAGTGAAGCGGCGACAGATTGAGCCAAGAGGTTTTTTACATTCATTGAAAAGCATCCTTGTTGAGCTTAATAATTATTCTACATTGTTAGTGCTAATTATTCTCATTTGCACTATTAATGCGAATAATACAAACTTACAATTTTTTTGCAACCCAGAAACGAAAAAAGCCTCACTAAAGTGAGGCTTTTATCAACATAGGCTTTTCAATATGTTAGATATCTAGATTGTGCTTACCGTGAGAGACTTTGGCTTGTAGATAACCTTCGTTGCCATCTTTAACATGCGCAGAGGTATTGACTACTTCTTCTATCTGAATGCCATATTCTTTCAGATCATTGACCTTCTTCGGATTGTTGGTCACCAAACGAATTCGCTCTGCACCTAACGCTTTAAGCATCTGTGCTGCTTCGGTGAAATCACGAAGATCATCTCCAAAACCAAGATGGTTGTTCGCCTCGTAGGTATTCATTCCTTCGCTTTGAAGCTTATAAGCGTCAATTTTATTGTATAGACCAATTCCGCGCCCTTCTTGTCGTAAGTACAAGATAATGCCGCCAGATTCGCCCATGCGATTGATCGTTTCGTCAAGTTGCTCACCGCAGTCACAGCGTGATGAGTGGAATACATCACCAGTAAGGCACTCTGAATGCATACGGACAAGTGGCGCTTCTTGGTTTTTATCGGCTTGTTTAAATATTACCGCCACGTGCTCTTTTTCTGTTTTCAATCCATGAAAAGAAAGTAGCTCCGCATCGATGTTACTGTTTACACCTACTTTGAAGTCGACTCTGGCTCTTACTTCCGCCATATTTTTACTCACTTGAATCTCTATGTTTTTATCTAGTGTGGGATTTATCAAAAGATCTCACTTTGAAACTAACTATGGGGACTCTTACGTCATAATTCAATGGTTAGTTAGCAATTGTTATAATATAACATTTTAACATTGAGGCAATAAAAAACCCCACAATAATATTGTGAGGCTATCATCAGGTGAGTCAGCAGGGGTTAGTCTTGCTGGTGTTTCCACACCGAGTGTTCAATCCATAACGTCTCTAGCTCTCTTAATTCTTCTTCACTCAAAAATGAAAGCGTCGGTTTTGTCTGAGGCAGTGCATAAGCCTGAAACGCACTGATATGTGCGTAAAAGTCTGTACGTAATTGAGATATATTTAAGTTCACTGCTCTTCCCTAAGACGGTTGATTGCTTAAAACTGCTCATTGGATTGATTCTTCTCATAAATGATAACAAATTACAGTATTTACGCAAAGAAAGCGTCAATTTATGAGCTAAAAGTCACATTTTTGTTGTGGTTTTACTCTTTACAATTCATGAAGTTATACGATCTATTTTGATCATTTAGAATAGCTCTGCCTCATCAAATAGATCATCATCATTTAAATGTGAACTTGCTTTAGACAGATCCTCATAACACTGTATTTGATTACGCCCCGATTCTTTAGCGAAATAGAGCGCTTTGTCTGCATGATCGAGTATCGTAGGTAGGTACTGAGTCCGAGAAATCACACATAAACCGCAACTGAAGGTCACCTTGTTAACCTGAGGAAAACGGTATTGTTCTATTAAGGAGCGAAAATTCTCTAGCGTGTTTAAAACTTGCTGCTTTTCCTGAGGAGGAAAGATGATGACAAATTCTTCTCCACCAAAGCGGAATAATTGTTCGTTGTTGCAGAAATAGTTTTGCATCTGTTGCGCGAACAACAACAGTACTTCATCACCTATCATGTGACCGAAAGTGTCGTTGATATTTTTAAAGTGATCTAAATCGATGATCGCAACCCACATATTCAAACCATCAACGTCACCGGGGACTAGGTCAAAACATCGTGTTAATCGCTCTTCTAATGTCCTTCGGTTAAGCAGTCCGGTTAACTTATCACGCTCACTTTCATGCAAAACAACTAAGTAGTTTTTATAGATTTTCGCAAATCCATCTATCAGTAAATGATACTCCTCAATATCGCCATCCATTTCTACAATAAGCTCAGCGGAGCAATCAGAAGAAATTGGAATCGGATAACAAATGGTATGGGTGTTTCTGCATGTTTTATATATATCGCATTCAACCGCCTCATGATCATGCTGGCTTGTGCGCATACCCGAGTTTTCATACTGCCATTGATAACTTCCAGAGCCTCGGTTCAATGTAACTTCGGCTAATACTACCTTTGTATTTGCAATATAATAAGTCAGGCTTGCATTGATAACTGGCATCATTTCGGTCAACGTTGCTAATACACAATGACCTAAAGAAATCGAATTTCTCTGCTCAGTAATCTCGACAACCGAGTCCAGTATTCTATCTTTCATCCGTCAGCCCCAACTTGGTTACTGAATAAATAAAGTATAGGGCCAAGATCACCAATATGCCATTCATGTCATATAATTGGATTTGCTAGTCACTTTTTATGAGGGAATAACATGTTTCTAGTTCGTTTAGTTTATGCTAGTACGGTCAATCTAGGGATCACACCAATAGACATCGAAGGTTTGCTGAACAAAGCCAAAAAAAATAATGAATCAGTCGACGTAACAGGACTGCTTCTTTTTAATCAAAACTATTTCTTACAGTGTCTTGAAGGTTCACGTTCGCGCGTTAATTAATGACATCTATCATCAAATCTTGAACGACCAAAGACATAATAAAATTGTCTTGCTCGATTATAGGGAAGTATCAGAAAGAGAATTTGGCGAATGGAGTATGGGGTACATACCAGAGATTGCTATGACGGCACCAGTAAATTTGAAGTATTCATCAAACAAGAGCTTCGACCCCTACAATATGTCGGGCCCAAGTGCTCACAAGTTTCTTGTTCATCTGAGTAAAATAGTCAATGTAGTCTAAAAAAAGCAGGCTTAGCCTGCTTTTTTTACTTTCTACTACCTAATCTTACGTTGCCGTTACCATCAAACCACAACGCTTCGTTACGACGGCGACCTATCAGAATAGGACCATCATCATAGAATAAAAAGTTCTTCCAACATCTCTTAAATGTCGACCATTTCGTTTCAATAACGTTATACTTTTCATAGCAAAAGTAGACGGTTACGTCATCTTGCCAATCAATAAATGCGAGTATTTCTTCAGGTAAACTTTCATCATCAGACTCCCACGCGGCCATCCAATCGATCGTTTCCTTCCAATTGGACTCGTTCATTGGCCAATCTGAAGAGCTCAAACGATCCACATCTGGACTCTGTGCACTAATGTTCTCTTGCCACAGCTGAGACGACCTAGCCTGAGTCATCGGTTTAATCGCTTTCAGCTCTTCCTCTGGAGCGGGCATCGATTGGTGCGTGAAAATCCATTTTCTTTGGTATTCATCCAAAGTTAAATACGACATTTAGTAACCTCTTAAAGCACTATGCTTTTAGCCAACCATTATTGGTGGCCTCTTCAATAATTTGTTTCGCTTTATCCCACAACGTTTCAGAACCAAGCTGAATTTTTTGGTTCACCGTTAACGCTTGCTCCCTTGTCACACCATGTTCCTGCCAACTTTGACCTTGATTATGGTAATTCAACAGCATAGGAATAATGCGATCGAGCGCTTTGGCAAACTTGGCATCAGCACTGTCCGCTGATTCAAATTCTAACCATAGTTCAAAGAGCTCTTTGCCTTGCTCTTCGGGCAGCATACCAAAAAGGCGCTTGGCCGCTTCGAGCTCTTTCTCTTCTTGCTTAGCCGATGCGGCGGTGTCATAAACGAAAGTGTCACCAGCGTCTATTTCAACAATGTCATGGAGAAGTAGCATTTTCACCACTCGCCCAGTATCGACAGGCTCGTTTGCATACTCTTCCATTAAAATCGCCATCAGCGCTACGTGCCAACTATGTTCTGCACTGTTCTCTAGACGTTTTTCTGCGCTTTTAACCCGAGTACGGCGCAACACCGACTTGAGGCGATCTAACTCCATTAACAGAGCTAGTTGCTTCTCTAGTCTTTCCATCTTACGCATCCTCCCAGTTTGGATTCACTAGTGACGTTAAATTGTGGTCTTCCCACTGGCCGTCAATCAACAAGTATTTTTCAGCAAAGCCTTCTTTTTTAAACCCCACACGTTCCAACACCAATTCACTGCGTGTATTTCTAGGCATATAACTAGCCATAATGCGGTGCATATTTTGGATTTTGAACATGTAGTTAACCGCCATTTTCACCGCTCGAGTCATCACGCCACGACCTTGGGCACTATCAGCCAGCGAATAACCCATGTTGCAGGCATGAAACGGAAAACGAGAGACGTTGCTAAATGAAACCGTACCAAGCATTTGGTTGGTTTCTTTATCCAAGATAATCAGGTAGTACCCAAGCCCCATTCGATGTAACTCATTGAGCTTTATCAAGCGCTGCGTCCAGCCTGATTCGGAATAAAAAGCGTCTTCGCGTTTTGGTTCCCAAGGCTTCAAATGCGCTCGATTTGCTATAAAGTAATCTGATATTAACTTGCCATCCGTCGGCTCAGCCGTGCGGATAACAATGTCTTGATCTACTTCATAAGCTTGGGTAGGCGTACTTACTCTTTTCATACTAGTTTTTACGAATTCCGTATTCACGAAGCTTATTCGCCACGGAAGTGTGCGAAACGTTCAAGCGCTTAGCCAACTTACGACTTGATGGGAATGACTGATATAAGCGACCAAGTACTTGCGACTCATACTCTTTCATTATTTCGTCGAGAGAACCGTCTAGGCTCAATGCCGGACCATTAGCGCTCGCGGTATCAAGTTGAGGCAAGTGGAATAAATCAGCGGTCAATTCCTCACTTTCCAGTTCGGTTAACGCACGTAGAACCATGTTCTCCAACTGGCGCATATTGCCAGGCCATTGATAACTTACAAGTTGATCGACAAGGCTATCCGCAATTCTAGGTTTAGAGATACCAAGCTGGGAAACGTACTTGGCAATAAATAGCTCTAGTAATGGAGTGATATCGTTTGAACGCTCACGCAGTGGCGGAATCTGCAAGGTCAGTACATTAAGACGATAAAATAGGTCTTCGCGGAAAGTGCCTGATTCAGCAAGGTCTGCCAAGTGATGACGAGTTGAAGCGATCACACGTACATCAACGTGAATTTCATCCTCTTCGCCTACTCGACGGAAGCGACCATCTTGAAGTAGACGCAGCAGTTTAATTTGCAGGTGCGGACTCATTTCGCCGATTTCATCTAAGAAAACCGTGCCACCGTTAGCTTGCTCAAAAATGCCCTTGTGCCCTTGCTCATGGTTAAATGAACCTGGCGCGTGACCAAATAACTCTGTCTCAGCAACGTCATCAGGCATCGAGGCACAGCTTAAAACTAAAAATGGATTTGCGGCGCGATGAGAGCGACTGTGACAAGCTCGCGCAAGCATCTCTTTACCTGTTCCAGTCTCACCTTGAATCAACAACGGTTGATCAAGCATAGAGAGCTTTTTCGCCTGACTGATTAATGCTTTATGTCGGTTCGAAGCACCAACAAAATGTTCAAAGCCTAAGTTGTTGTGTAGTGGGAGCGAATCATCAAACAATGGCTTTTCTTGCGTTGAGCGAATGATCATCACGGTACTGGCGAGCACCGATTCCTTCGCTTCGTTGGTGATATACACTGGCATGATTTCCATCATGTAATCTAAACCACGAATCACAATCTCTTCACGCTGGCGAGTAATATTACCTTCCGCCCATTTTGCAAAGTTGAAGCTTGGCAGTAGCGTGGTAATTTGGTGACCAATCATCTCGCTCTCTTCACTGGCAAACAGTGAAAGTGCTGCGTGGTTCGCCATATCAACGTGACCTTTTAGATCAATCGCTAAAACTGGTTCAGGCAGGTTATTTAGCAGTGATATAAGCTCATTGTTGTGGCGCTCAATCGGCATAAATTGGATTTTTCGAACATCTTTCACACCTGAAATGCGGCGAATCTCAGCCATGAGCTCGCTAAAGGTATCAAAATCGATATCCGGACAATTGAGGTAAATAATCCCAGTAACATCGATTTCGATACCGCGAAGATCAAGGTTTTTGGAAGCAAGAATATCGAGTAGTTCACGAGTCAGACCAAGTCTGTCCTCACAGAAAACTTCTAAGCGCACAGATGAGTTCCTAACTTAGGTGTCACGAAAAGTTGACAGTAGTTTCTCTTAAGCCTAGATCCTCGTCAAGCAAACTGATATTACCTGCTTCACATTCACACTATTTGATTGTTATTGCGGCGACTTTTTCAACAATTTGCTTTCTAATCGCACCTAGTTTTACTTGACGGTCTTTATGCCAAGGAATTGGGCGCAATAGAGCCATTGCCTTAATACCTAGCCTTGCGGTTAGAATACCAACACCTAACCCCTGCCCTGCACGAGCCGACACTTTACCTGCAAGGTCCATCGACATCAGATCCATACTCGCGTCGATGGCAAGTTCACTCGCTCCCGCGGCGGCCATATTGATTAAGGTCGCTTTAAATAGTTTCAAGCGGGACCAATAGCCAAGCTCGACACCATAAATCTCGGCCAAACTATCAATCATTTTGAAATTGCGCCACGCAACAAGCAACATATCCGCAATGGCCAATGGGCTTATAGCCACCAGTGCAGCCGACTCGGTGGCATGCTGAGACACCACTTTCGTTGCTGCTTTATCTTGCTCCGACACCACCATCGCATCGTACATATCCAATACTTCTGCATCGCTATGAGAAGAGTTAATACTGTTTTTCCAACGGTCGTAGCTTGGTGACTCAGGTTGAATTCCCGACTCGTGCGCAATTGACTCACAAAACGTTTTTCCTTTGCCGACACTGTCTGACTGGATTAACGCTTCGCTTTGCTCTTGAACACTAAAGTGGTTACGTAGCCTACGCAGTTTGAACAGCTCTTTACCGATCGCACCAACCCCGAGCAACGAGATTGTGGCGATAAAGCCAGCCCAGCCCAATGCTAACCAATCGGAGGTTTGCACTGCAGTCACAACACTATCTATCGCTTGCCAGCCGACTAATCCGGAAAATGCCGTTAGCAGGCCGGTCACCATCCATTTTGTGCCTGAACGAGGACGAATCACTTGGCTTAAACGCGCTTCCTCGACTGAATCCTCGTCACTGTTCACTTGCGCTGGTACGAACTTATCTTGCTGCTCAAACTGCATTTGCGCAGTGATCTCAACGTTTTGCTCATCATGCGGCTGTGCAAATGACTCTTCGAATACTTGTTTCTGCTTTAATGTGGTTTGTTCTGATTCGGTCATTTCAGCTTGTCTCCAATCAAAAACTCTAGGGCTTTATCCATGCGGATATGCGGTAGCGGCTCATCTGATGAGGCTTTTCTTGGCCTAAACGCCGTAAATTCGAATCCCTGTTCTTGCCAATACGCTTGGTCGGGAAGCTTCTTCGGGACTTCCCCCGGGAACACTGTTAGCGCCTGCTCATCAACCGTCGTGCCTTGCAATGCCGGATAAGCTTGGTCACCTTTATTGATGAAGCCCGCTTGCGTCGCCTGAATTGACGCCATTGTTATACAGCTCATCTCTATATTTTCATACGAAGCACTTTGCCATGCTGGATGAACCATTTGTTGTAATAGAGAGACCAAGTTTGGGTGTTGCTCTGGTGTGACATGGTCAGCTTTAGTAGCGGCAAAGAGTATTTTATCAATTCGAGGCGCAAACAGTCGTTTGAGTAGATTGCTACGACCATAACGAAAGCTATGCATGATTTGCTCTAACGCATGGCGCATATCTTGAAACGACTCATAACCTGCATTTAACGGTTGTAGGCAGTCCACCAGCACAATCTGGCGATCAAACGTCGAAAAATGGTGCTTATAAAATGCCTTTACCACCTTCTGTTGATACTCGTTATAGCGTGCTTTTAACATTGCTAAGTTAGAGCCCTTGCCGGCTTTAACGTTGTCATCTACTCGACATGGAAAGAATTGCAGTACTGGTGCGCCTTCTAATTCACCCGGCAAGACAAATCGACCCGGTTGAACCCAATGTAAACCTTCACGCTTACACTCATAAAGAAATTCGGTATAACTTTGCGCGACATCGGCAATCGCTTTTTCATTGAGCGGCTGCGAAATATCAAGATTGTCCAGCTTATCTAGCCAAGCCTGCGCGAGTTCTCTGCGTTTTCCTGTCAGTGCATCAAACTGGCTTTGTGACCATTGCTCAAAGTCCATATCCAATAGCGGTAAATCAAGCAGCCACTCGCCGGGGTAATCAATGATATCGATATGTAATGTGGAGGTGCTGCCAAACAACTTTTTGGTCTTTTTCTTCGGCTTATATTTGAGCGCGAGACGTATTTCGCTGACATCCCGCGTCGGTTCAGGCCATTTGGGAGGCGTTGAGTGCACATGTTCCATTGCGTCATCATAGGCGAAACGAGGAACCATCATGTTCGTTTGAGGCTCACGCTTTGCACCGACTAGGCGCTTATCTCGCGATGCAGCAAAAAGTGGCAAGCTATCATGAGTTGAAGTATGAAGTAACTGATTCACTAAGGAGCTAATAAACGCCGTCTTACCGGCTCTCGAAAGGCCAGTAACAGCAATGCGTACATGGGAGTCCATACTACGACTGATTAAATCATTCACTTCTTGAGTAATTTGCTTCATTCACGATCTCTTATAATTCAGTTCGATACTAGCTTAACGAAGCTAATATTAATCTTATATGAACAAAAAAGCCTCCGATAAATCAGAGGCTTCATAAGAACTCATTAAGATTATTGGCTAATCTTCTTCTATCAATTTATAAATAACAAACAGTGCGATTTCTATCAAACCAAACAGCACACATGTAATCGTTACGTATTTTTCATCGAAGATACTGATGCCGTGAAGAATTAGGTCATAACCGACGAAGGCACCTATCACAACTGCAATAATCAGCTGTAGGATTTGGATAAAACGAGGCATTTGAGCTCCTGACGTATAGTTTTACAATTATTCGAGTATATAGACAAAAGGTGCAGTTTTACCCGCACCTTTGTCAAATGTTTGCTAACTAAATCAGCACTTTCTCACAATCTTATGCTTGAGATTCCATCTCTTGGATTTTCACTTTCCAAGTGTCAGGACCAATCTGGTGCGCATTGGCTCCTTCAGAGTCCACGGCAACGGTAACTGGCATATCTTCTACTTCAAACTCGTAGATTGCTTCCATACCAAGATCCTCAAATGCCACGACGCGCGCTTTCTTAATCGCTTTAGCAACTAGATAAGCCGCGCCACCAACTGCCATTAAGTAGACTGCTTTATGCTTCTTAATTGACTCAACCGTTGCTGGGCCACGCTCAGCTTTACCAATCATGCCCATAATGCCGGTTTCTTCTAGCATCATGTCAGTAAACTTATCCATTCGAGTCGACGTTGTTGGACCTGCAGGACCAACGGCCTCATCACCCACTGCATCAACTGGACCAACGTAGTAGATAAACTTGCCTTTGAAATCGACACCTTTAGGAAGGCCTTCGCCATTTTGTAGCATGGTTTGAATACGTTTGTGCGCAGCATCACGACCCGTTAGGATCTTGCCTGATAGCAGAACCGTTTCACCAGTCTTCCACTGTTCAACGTCAGCTTGAGTCACTTCATCAAGGTTAACGCGACGTGTATTCGCACCCGCTTCCCAAGTGATATCTGGCCACTCTTCTAGTTTAGGTGGCGTTAAGTCCGCCGGACCTGTGCCGTCAAGAGTGAAGTGTACGTGACGCGTTGCCGCACAATTAGGGATCAAGCAAACTGGTTTAGAAGCCGCATGCGTTGGCGCCGTTTTGATCTTAACGTCGACAACTGTCGTTAGACCGCCTAGGCCTTGCGCACCGATGCCTAACTTATTAACGCGGTTAAAGATATCTAAACGAAGCTGTTCTTCTGCGTTTTCAGGGCCACGATCGATAAGCTCTTGAATATCGATGTGCTCCATTAGCGATTCTTTTGCTAGTACCGCGGCTTTTTCTGCCGTACCACCGATACCTATACCCAGCATACCCGGTGGACACCAGCCCGCACCCATCGTAGGTAGTGTTTTTTCTACCCACTCTGCAACGTCATCCGATGGGTTCAACATAACCATCTTAGTCTTATTTTCACTACCACCGCCTTTCGCCGCGATTTGAATTTCAACGTTGTCACCCGGCACCATATTAATGTGAACAACCGCAGGCGTGTTGTCTTTAGTATTAATACGTTTACCCGCAGGATCCATTAGAACTGAAGCGCGCAGAGGGTTGTCTGGATTGGTGTACGCTTGACGAACACCTTCATCGACCATCTGTTGCACAGTTAAATCCGTTGAGTCCCATTTAACGCCCATACCCACGTTAACAAAACAGGTCACAATACCTGTATCTTGACAGATTGGACGGTGCCCTTCTGCGGACATACGAGAGTTAATTAAGATTTGAGCAATCGCATCTTTCGCTGCTTGGCTCTCTTCACGGTGATAGGCTTTTTCTAGGGCTTGAACAAAGTCTAATGGGTGGTAATACGAAATGTATTGAAGCGCATCAGCAACACTGCTGATCACATCCTGCTGGCGAATTACGGTCATTGCATGCCTCGTTATATTTTTTGCTTCCTTTTGCTGCCGTACACAAACGTTTGCTTATCGATTGTAATAATTGCAAAACACTGATGTAGCGGCCTTTGATACCAATATGATACTCTTGCTTTCCTCAACACGCCACGTAATCAACGATCTCTTTGTCACAAATTAAACAAATGAATAACAACACGCCAAATTGCTTAGAAATCAAGCCGATCAGCTACCAGTCGGACCTTGCGGTTCAACACTTTGCTAACATTGAATCTCTACCTTGGGCGATGTTACTGCGCTCACCGTCTCAGAACCATATCGATAGCCGTTTCGATATCTTAGTCGCTAAGCCTGTCTCAACGATTACGACCGATGGCGAGCGAAGCCTGATTACGATTAAAGGCCACAAAACCACATCGACGGACAACCCATTCGATATCATCAAGCAGATTCAAGATGATTGCTTACCAGCTCTCGATTACGACGGAGACCTTCCCTTCATTGGCGGAGCATTGGGTTATTTCTCTTATGATTTGGGACGACGAATTGAACGGATGCCAGAACTGGCAGAACAAGACTTACATACCTCGGATATGATGGTTGGCATCTATAGCTGGGCGTTGATTGTCGATCATCAAGAAAAGTCCGCATTTATTGTCGGCGAACAGGTAGAGAAACACTGGAATTGGCTAACCAGCCAGCAATCAGAGCAAGCCAGCGAGTTCAAACTCGCCAGTGACTGGCAGTCAAACATGACTAAACAAAATTACAGTGACAAGTTTGCCAAGGTCCAAGAATATCTGCGTAGCGGTGACTGTTATCAAATCAACCTCGCCCAACGCTTTAAAGCCCAATACCAAGGAAGTGAATGGCAAGCTTACCAAAAGCTAGAAAACGTCAATCAAGGTCCTTTTTCTGCCTTTATCCGCACTGATAAAGGGGCGGTGTTGAGTGTCTCTCCTGAGCGCTTCCTACAAGTTAAAGATAAGCAGATAGAGACTAAGCCAATTAAGGGAACGCGCCCTCGTAGCGAAGACAAATCGACTGACCAACAAGCTGCTTATGACTTAGCCCATGCAGAAAAAGATCAGGCAGAGAACCTGATGATTGTTGATTTACTGCGTAACGATGTAGGGCGAGTAGCCAAACCTGGCAGTGTTCACGTTCCGAAGCTGTTTGATATTGAAAGCTTCCCTGCTGTTCATCACTTAGTGAGTACCATCAGAGCAGAGCTTGATGTGGGCTACTCATCTACCGATTTGCTCCGCGCTTCTTTTCCTGGAGGCTCAATTACTGGGGCTCCCAAAATTAGAGCCATGGAAATCATCGAGGAGTTAGAGCCCCATCGTCGCAACGCTTATTGTGGCAGTATCGGCTACATCAGTCGCCACGGTAGAATGGACACAAGCATTACCATTCGTACTTTGGTCGCAGAGCAAGGAACTATGTATGTTTGGGCGGGTGGCGGCTTGGTCGCAGACAGTCAGTGCGATGCTGAGTATCAAGAGACTCTCGATAAGCTCAGTCGCATTTTACCCGTGTTACGTGACTAAACGATGTGGTGATGGGCTTGATAATCGAACATCAAGCCCACTTTTCGAGCATTAACTGCAAGTCTTTCGCCGAATATGGCTTGGTGAGTATGTCGTCCATACCACATTCAATGCATTTCTCTCTTTCTTCTAGCGTCGTCCCTGCAGTCAACGCAATGATCGGCAGATCGTATTTTTGCTCTCTCAGATACGTGGTAGCCTCAAAGCCATCCATTTCCGGCATCCTACAATCCATAAAAACCAAATCATACTTAGTGTGACTGATCGCTTTAATAGCCTCGAATCCGTTATTAGCAATCTCAGGGGTGATGCAGAGCTTCTTAAGCATCTGATTAATGATCACTTGATTCATACGAATATCATCAACAACCAATATCGCAAGCTCTTCTAAAGGTTTTTCTCTCAGACCAGTGTCACTACTTGATTCCCCTACCGGCAACTTATCAGCCACTTTCAGCGGAAGAGTAACTTCAAAACAGCTTCCTTTACCGACTTCACTTTCAAGAGCTATCGTTCCAGACATTAACTCCACGAGGTTCTTACAAATGGCTAAGCCGAGTCCTGTCCCTTCGAAATGGCGCTTTGCTGTTCTGTCAGCTTGAACAAACGGGCTATACAGTTCTTTCTTTGCTTCTTCTGCAATCCCTACGCCAGTATCACTCACTGACATGGTTAAACTGCCTGCGCTCCAACGAGCAGTGACGGTGACGCTTCCTTCTGAAGTAAATTTGACGGCGTTCCCGACAAGATTGACCAGTATCTGCCCTATTCGCTCAAAATCACCAATAAAGCTTGTTGGCAGTTCCCCGCTTTCAGTAATCGTAAATTCAATCCCTTTTTCTCTTGCTCTAGGCTCAAAGATTCCATGGATCATATTGCGCAGTTCAGACATTTGAAACGTAGAGGGAATGAGCTCCATCATGCCCGCATTCATCTTACTGAAGTCGAGAATATCGTTGATAATATGGCGCAGGAGATCCCCAGAATGGGTTAAGTTGGTTAATAACGTACGTTGCTCTTCGTCTAACTCGGTACCATCTAAGAGTTCGGCGCTGCCTAGCAAACCATTTAAGGGGGTGCGTAATTCATGATTAATCATGGCAACAAACTCTTTGGTCGAACGTTCCGACTCTTCCGCCCTACTGCGCGCTTCTTGATGACGAGATAAAATGATTTGGCGACTTAGCGCACTACACAGTAGTTCACCAACCAACAGCATTTGGCTGACCACAAAATCTCGACTTATTCCTGCTTCGTTAACAAGGACAGACAATATTCCGACAGCCTTATGATCAACTTCGACGGGCAAACTGAGGATGTTATCTTGCCAAGTAGCATAGGGCTTAATATTGGCAAGATCAGTACTTAAACTCTCTCCAAACTCACTGCCGACCAAACTCGTCACAAGATCTTGTTCCACATATAAGTGGGCTTTCTCTAGTGCAGACGATGATTCCAGGCACTCTAATAAACTTGAAATCAATCCATCATCGAGCGTACGGCTAAGGAAAGCTCGTCCAAAGTGAATCAGTGCTTCATTAATTTGTTGCTCAAATTCAAGCTTATTTAAATCTTGTAAATTCTGACGCTTGAGTTGAGTTAATACCAATTGCAAATGCTGATTGGTTTCATAAAGCTCCAAACTTTTCTTTTCAAGTAAGGTTTCTGCTTCTTTTCTTGCCGCTATCTCACGTGCCAATTTTCGTTCTAAAGGGGAATCATTATCCATTAAAACTACTCGACCAAATTAACCGTAAAACGGACACGGCTGCCGTCATTTTCGACGTTGTCCATCGACATTGATAACTCCTCGTTAAAGAACTCAGCGCACCCTTCCATCAGTCCTAAACAAACATAAGACATACACCGTGCACTGACATAATCAAATACCAATTCAGTTTCCGACTCAGAGATAAAATAGAACGAAGGTGGATTCGCTTCGGGGTAGAGTTTTTTGACCTCGATATGTATGTAATCTTCAACCAATTTAATAAATTGAAACGACGTCTTACATGCTTGTAGGCTATTATTATTAGGTAAGGTGTTATAAAGGTTATGAAAAACGGATTGTCCAAATACACGCTGTAGCTCTTCAGGAGAGATCCCCGTCTTCTTACTTAACTGAACAATCAGTTTAATTAAATTCCGGTGATCATAACTCCCGACCGTTGTGTAGATCCCACAATCGCCGGAGTCAGCCAGTAAGCTATCGAGAGCCTCTAGGCCAAACTTTTGCTCTACGAGATCCATAAACTCAGTAAAGATAATCCCTTTCATCAGTGGCGCTATCCTTGCTTTAACTAACGTAGTAGAAAGCATGAGTCATATTTAAGGCTTTTACAAATAAAAACAGGAGCTAACGTGTTGTCAGAGTTAAACAAAAATCATCTCATTCAACGATTCCAATTGCATCAGACGGTTGACTACCATCAAGAAGCACTTAAGCGTGTCTCACACTTAAACCAAAGCCACCTCCGTAAGGCATCGGTTCTTATTGGATTTGTAGAAAGACCACACGGCCTAAATATCATTTTCACCAAACGTGCTCTTCACCTAAAGCATCACCCCGGTCAGATAAGCTTTCCTGGCGGTAAATTTGAACCTACTGATGAAGACCTGTCGCACACTGCTCTACGTGAAACATTTGAAGAAGTCGGCATCAACCAAGAACAGATCACAATATTTGGTCAAATGCCGGAACTCATCACGGTAAGTAAATTTACCGTCACACCATTTCTGGCATTTGTTTCTCCAGATTACAAAACCATTATTGACAGAAATGAAGTGGATGAGATTTTTGAAGTACCCGCAAATATCGTTCTAGATAGGCATAATTTACATAGCCAGACATTTCAGATTAATAATTTTTCACATCGTGTTTTTGGATTGTCATATAAACAACATTTTATTTGGGGAATGACGGCCCAAATTATTCAAGCAATGCAGAATCATATTATGCATCAATGTTAATAAAATTACACATTGAACAAGATTTGTTCACATTAGTTTAATTCTCTATCAATAAAGCAAACGTTTACTCGCGACGCATAACTAACTTTACAATAGCAATATTAGAAAAACTAATATCAAGGATTAGCATAAATCACTAGTGGCACATCATTTTCGTGACCAAAAACGCCTTTTTGACATATCATGTTATAACTCGCATCAATTCATGATTTAGATCTAGTTTTCGTGCAAGATTTTTATGCAAAATTGCGCCTGACTTATTTCCTGTTCCCAAAAATGAGTATCACAAAATGAATACTACTACTTCTGCGGCTACAACCGCACAATCCCCTAGTAAGTTTACTTACAAGGACTTCACCTGGTGTCTGTCACTTTTCGGTACTGCGGTAGGTGCTGGTGTACTTTTCCTTCCAATTAAAGCAGGCGCTGGCGGCTTCTGGCCATTAGTTATCCTTGCTCTAATTGCTGCGCCAATGACTTGGTTCGCACACAAATCTCTTGCACGTTTCGTACTTTCTGCGAAAAACCCTGAAGCTGATATCACTGACACTGTTGAAGAACATTTTGGTAAGACTGGCGCAAACCTTATTACTTTTGCTTACTTCTTCGCTATCTACCCAATCGTACTTATCTACGGTGTTGGTATCACAAACACAGTTGACTCTTTCCTAGTTAACCAAATGGGTATGGAGTCTATCCCACGCTGGCTACTTTCTGGTGCGTTAATCGCAGCTATGACCGCTGGTGTAGTATTTGGCAAAGAGCTAATGCTAAAAGCGACATCTGCACTGGTTTACCCACTAGTTGCAATCCTGCTAGCACTTTCTTTCTACCTTATCCCAGACTGGAACAGCTCAATGATGTCAGTTGCACCTGATTGGTCTGCAATGCCATCTGTTGTTTGGCTAGCAATTCCAATCATCGTGTTCTCTTTCAACCACAGTCCTGTGATTTCTCAGTTCTCTAAAGAACAACGTCGCGTATACGGTGATGATGCAGTTAAGAAAACTGACGCGATCACTGGTGGCGCTGCGATGATGCTAATGGGCTTCGTAATGTTCTTCGTATTCTCTGTAGTACTTTCACTGTCTCCAGAGCAACTAGCAATGGCTCAAGAACAAAACATCTCTGTTCTTTCTTACCTAGCGAACGTTCACGAATCTCCATTAATCTCTTACATGGGTCCTCTAGTTGCTTTCGCAGCAATCACTTCAAGCTACTTTGGTCATTTCCTAGGTGCTCACGAAGGTCTAGTTGGTCTAATCAAGTCTCGCTCTAACACTTCTGTAAGCAAGATTGAAAAAGCGTCTCTAATCTTCATCGTTGTAACAACTTGGATTGTGGCTATCGTTAACCCAAGTATCCTTGGCATGATTGAAACAATGGGTGCACCAATGATTGCAGCTATCCTGTTCCTAATGCCTGTATTCGCAATGCAGAAAGTACCAGCAATGGCTAAGTACAAAACTTCAGCACCTGTGCAAGTTTTCACAGCTCTTTGTGGTATTGCAGCAATTACTTCTGTAATCTACGGCGCTCTTTAATCTAGACACTTTTATAAAGTCTGATTAATACAAGAATATAACGATAATAATGAGCCTCCCTTCTCCCCTTGGGAGGCTTTCTTTTGAGGTAATCGATATGATTAGTGTTTTTGACATCTATAAAATCGGTGTTGGTCCTTCTAGTTCTCACACTGTAGGCCCAATGAAAGCGGGTAAAGAGTTTATTGATGATTTACGTTCAATGGGAAAATTGCGCGACATCACTAAAATCACCGTTGACGTATATGGATCACTATCACTGACAGGGAAAGGTCACCACACAGATATCGCAATCATCATGGGTCTTGCTGGCAATACTCCTGAGAAAGTAGATATCGATTCTATTCCGGGCTTCATCGCTCGCGTAGAAGAAACTGAGCGCCTTCCTGTTGGCATGCACTGTCACACAGTATCGTTCCCGAAAGATGGTGGTATGAACTTCCATACTACTAACCTAGAGCTACACGAAAACGGTATGCAGATCCATGCTTGGATCGGCGACGAAAAAGAGTACTCGAAAACCTATTACTCAATCGGCGGTGGTTTCATCGTTGATGAAGAGCACTTCGGCAAAGAAGAAGAAAACCCTATTAAATCTCCTTACGAATTCACAACAGCTGAAGAGCTAGTGAACCAATGTAAAGAGAACGGTCTTTCAGTCAGTACGCTAGTGATGAAAAACCAAGCGGCGCTGCATTCTGACGAAGAGTCTCGCACTTACTTTGCTAACATCTGGAAGACGATGCGCGAATGTATGGACCGTGGTATGAATACTGAAGGTATCTTACCTGGGCCACTTCGTGTGCCACGTCGTGCAGCAGCACTTCGCCAGCAACTGCTTACCTCTGAAAAAACCACCAACGACCCAATGGCGGTTGTTGACTGGGTTAACATGTTTGCCTTCGCAGTAAACGAAGAAAACGCAGCAGGTGGCCGAGTTGTGACTGCCCCAACGAATGGTGCATGTGGCATCATCCCAGCGGTATTAGCTTACTACGACAAGTTTATCCAAACTGTGACTGAGAAAGACTACATCCGTTACTTCGCTGCTTCTGGCGCGATCGGTGGTCTATACAAGCGTAACGCTTCTATCTCTGGTGCTGAAGTTGGCTGTCAGGGTGAAGTTGGCGTAGCGTGTTCTATGGCGGCGGCGGGCCTTGCTGAGCTTATGGGTGGTAGCCCTGAGCAAGTATGTATGGCAGCTGAAATCGCAATGGAACACAACCTAGGTCTTACTTGTGACCCAGTTGCTGGTCAGGTACAGGTTCCATGTATCGAGCGTAACGGCATCGCGGCAGTGAAAGCGATCAACTCGACTCGTATGGCTCTACGTCGTTCTTCTGCTCCTACTGTTTCTCTAGATAAGGTTATCGAAACCATGCTAGAGACAGGTAAAGACATGAACGCAAAGTATCGCGAAACCTCTCAGGGTGGCCTAGCAATTAAAGTTATTTGCTAAATCTCACCTGTTTGAAAAAACCCGAGCAAATCGCTCGGGTTTTTTATTTTCTAGCTAAGATCAACTGATATTCCCCCTAGTCGCTGATAGATTAGTCTATAAAAAAATCTAAATTTAATGATATATCTATAAGATTAGGATATGCCGGTAAAAGGTCACATACCTCATATACCAATGTTGCTACCGTATCGAAAAAATCAATCCTGGAGTGCTTAACACATGATTAGGTTTGAACTTGGAAACCAAATCTGCGTTTGCTTGTCCGAAAATGAACTTTCACTAACGCTCGACGAGTCCAGCCAATCCTCAGTTTCCATTAATCAAATTGAGTATTTTATCCTGAGTACTATCGCTGCTTTTGGCAGCGTAAATTCACCAATCAGCCAAAGACGAATTGAAAAGAAGTTATCGACTCAACATCAGATAATATTGCCAGAAAATGGCTTCAAAAACGCCGTGGCATCGATCAGAAAAAAGTTCAGACAACTCGTAAGGAAACACACCAAGGTGTCAAAATCACTGATTGAAAACGTTCATCGGAAAGGCTATTTCGTACCCTTCGACAGCCAACATGCGCAAAAAGACGGACTACTGCAACAAGCACGTATCTTTAAACTAGTACCACACAGCATTAGAACGGCAATGGGCATATGCCTTAACAACCGTAAACCTTATCTAAACATAGTTTTTTTCGTCACTATCACGAGCGTACTCTATATTTTGATCTGCCTTTACGCCATTAGTACGATTGTTCGTCAGAACTACTTCGAAGGTGCGTTAGCATTTTCTAAAGAACTTGCTCAACATGGCTGCTTTGAACAAGAAAAATTACTGAGAGAACTATTCGACAATGTCCAACTGGTTGAGTCTGCATTATTTACCGACCGATATAATGTGCGCTGCTTAGTGACCCCAGAGACCGTTGACCCGGTTAACGTTCGTGATCAAAATGATTGGCAGGGCAACTTAAACTACACCTATCACTCATTTTCCGATGCTGATAGTGACGTGTTGGTGAGAGTTAAGAATATCAATGTAGAAAATAGTATTGAAAGCCATATGTCTCGTCTCTTCCTATCAGGAATGAAAGTATGTACCAACACGGGTTTACCATTGGAGATCGGTGATACTGAAGGTCAATCTCTGATGCATAACTTTCAGCAAGATGATTACAAAGAGATCTATTATGTCTCTAACCCAATCTCGAGTATCACTATCTTTAGCGTTCTTTTTCTCATTATTGCACGGCGTAAAACGTTACGTGCGGTCATCACTTACCTATGGGCAATAAGGCACTTTAATTTAAAGCTTGAGCCAATACATAACACGACCAATAACCAGAACATACACTATGAAGTGCTCTCACGTTTCAAGGTCAAAAATACCCAGCAGTTTATTGAGAGCCTGATTAGCAATGGGTTGCTCATTAACCACACGCTATTAGTGATTAAACTCATCTATGGTAACAGCCATTCCTTGTTGGCCCCGTTAAGTGTGAATGTATGTCCTTCCCTACTTGAAGGGGATAATTTCAAACGTCTCTATCGTCAGCTCGAACAGTTAGATTGCTCGTTACTGACGATTGAGATCACCGAAAACGCATCGATGTACTACACCCAAGAAATCTTCCGAAATACCAAAAGACTTAAAGAGTTAGGTTGTAGAATTAGTATTGATGACTTTGGTACGGGCAATAACAATGTTGAGCTCATTGGCCACATATCTCCAAACTACCTAAAGATAGATCGTCTCTTTGTCATGGACTTAAAACAGGATGATAAAAAAGTCGAAACCTTGCGCCAGTTAATCGCCATGGGTCATACCTACCACTGCACAGTCATCGTCGAAGGGGTTGAAAATGGGGATTGTGCTCACCTGCTTACCACTCTAGGGGCGCATATCCATCAAGGATTCTACTACCCTCTTTGTCATTAACATCGACAAGTACATCTAACGCTTATACAAAAACAGCCTTCAATAATGAAGGCTGTTTAATCGTTGAATTGGGTTACGTTTAGATGACTTGCGAAGCCAGTAAGAAGCCACCAAACAATAGGGCGAATACCATCATTGCAGAGCCACCCTCCGCGGTGTATCGCTCAGGTAATGCTTGCGATAAACGCAACTTGTACACCATTGCGAGTGGCACAAACACCGCGAGGAATACCAATATAATCCCGGCATAAGCAAGCACTGACAAGAACTGGTCAGCGGCCAATATTGCACCGACTAATGGAAGTACAAACGTCAGTACATAGGTTACCACTCGGTTTTGATTAAATGTGTCGCTATTTTGGTGGAACAGTGACATCGCAACGCCGAAGAAAGAGGTCAACAGAGCTAAGCCTGTGAACACGGATAAGAACCCGCCCACCCAAGGTGCGTCATGCTCAAACCCTGCCATCAGTTCAGATACACTACCGAACTCTTTGAGTTGGCTAGCTGGCAAATTGCCCACAACCGCAAACAACCAACAAAGGTAGCATACAAGCGGTATGATCGAGCCCGCTATCACCATATTTCTGAGTTGCTTGTCACTCGCTTCGGAGTTGTAAGAAACCAAGCTTGGAATCACCACCATAAAGCCGAAACTGGTAAATAGAACAGCACTAGTTTTGATTAAGCCAATATGATCGCTATTGCTTACTTGGCTCAAATTCTCGGTTGAAAACTCAGGAAGAAGAACCGCTAAGGTCATCAGTAAGCTTGCTAACATAATGAAGAACAGCAAACGGTTGAGTTTATCAATCACGCCAGTGCCGCAAGCTACGATCACACCAGTGGTTAATGTAAATAGGATTTGGCTTTGCATAAAGGTTAGCTCTAGTCCGACGGCATTGAGCGCCTGAACTAAGAGGTCGGCCGCGCCTAAGATGTAGGCCATCAGCAAGCAGATCAACAGTGCGTAAAGCAAGCCATTCGTCAGTAACTGCCCCCCTTTCCCCAGCGTTTTACGTGCAATGGAATTGAGTCCTAAACCGCCGCCAGATTTTATTGTTGCTTCGAGTAATAGCAATGCGGAATAAGTCGTGCCAAACCAAATCAGCACCATCAGTAGTGTGCCGTATAGTAGGCCAAATTGAGCCAGAACCATTGGAATTGCAAGCATACCGGCACCTAGAGCGGTACCTGAGATAATAAGGGCGCTACCCATTAATTTTGTGTTCATTTTCTTTAAAACCGTAATATTGAAAAGATTTAGACGTGCGAAAACACGAACGTGATTGATTTAGATGGAATCAATAAGAAAAATAAAATCGAGAAAATGAACGAGGCTGAAGAGACGCCGAGCTTGGAAAGAAGGAGGAGAAAAGAGACGTTGAGTTTGTACGTAGCTGACAAATGATCGCATGTGGCGACCCTTCAGTTGGCTCCAAGATTGGAGAAGTAATTTTGAAAAGCATTAAGATGTCCTAATAGCGCAGACAATCCTTTGAGTGTTCGCCACAAATCCTGCGTGACGTCATCTCGAATGAGATAACTCCATCTTATCGGTTCAAACTCCGATTGCAATGACCTATTTTTCAAGTGGTCAAATAAACACCAATGCACAATGTTTGAACGTAAAAAAACCGCCATTATGAAGGGGAAAATGGCGGCAAAAACAAATGTCTTTATTAAATGAAAGCGTACAGTTCAGTCCTTTTGTTACTGCACACGATATATACTAATGTGTTTTCAATCTGGTTTGAATGCGGACTTTCTGATTTGCTTGTCAGTATTCAGGAAGCACGACCAAGGTATTCATGTCGTAACGAAAAGCGTTTATCTACTTGATTTCACTATTCTTCACTTACCACACGCCCTTTTATCTCATTGCCTGCTTCACGAATAAGATCAATTGGAGAGAGGATCACCCCTTTCACGGCGCCTTGTGTCGCTTGCTTGGCAATTTCTTGGCTCTTATCAATTATCTGGTCGGTTTTTAGGGCCAGCTCATCCGCCTTAGTTAAGATGGGTGGAATATCACTACGTAACGCTTCAGACTCTTTAACTAACTGAGGGATAGTTTCTTGACGATAGCCTTTGCTTTCAACCAGTACTTTTGGCAATACGTCGGTTCGATATTGCTTGGTTTCGGCAAGTACTGGAGGGATCACTTGCTGTCGGTATAAGCTAACCTCTTCAACAATGGCCGGGATTTTTTGGTCTATGGATGCCGCCGTCTTATTAGTATCATTTACCGCAGCCGTTACACCATCGACACTGTTTATGACACTAGGTAACAACGTCTCTAAAGTATCAGCAACCTGCAGCCATTCGTCGATTTGCAAGTTTTTTGATAACGTCCCAACGTCTTGCAAAACTTGCGGGTAAGTGTCTATCACGTCACCAACTTTCGAAGTCATCGAATGAATGGCGTATCCTAAATAAAATATCGATAGAGCAAGTAACAATTGAATCGCTGAGCCGATTTTGGCAGCCATATTCATTCCTTCGAAAAGTTGCGGCTTTAATCAGCCAATAATAGCGTAACTCTGGCACAAAAAAGCGAAGATCTCAGTCATAATCAAGAGAGAAAACCTTCATTTAGCTGTCACCAAGCCCACTTAGTACCAACAACGCCTTTACGACGAAAAACCGTCACTGCGCCAAAGTTTTGATTACATAGATCTTACATCACATTTACAATAACCACTCATAGTGTGTGGTCACATAATAAATTTCTGGCTATTCCCCATAAGGGTTATATAGGCGAAGATTATGATGTCTATTCCAATAATTAAAAATTCTATCTAATAATGCGCTCAACAATTACAACAAAGCTATTGATCACACTGGTGGCTGTTTTCGGTATCGTGCTACTCGCTTCAACAAGCTATCAATACATACAACAAAGAGATCTTATCAACTCTGTCCTGAGTGAACAGCTGCATGATAAGGCGAGCAATTATTTCGACAGCCTCAATATGATGATGCTTACTGGCACAATGGCTCAAAAAGAGACCCTACGTCAGAAGGCATTGACCCAAGAAGGCATTGAAGATGTTCGGGTATTACGCGCCGACGCGGTAAGCAAACTGTATGGGCCCGGCAATGATAACCAAACCCCCGTTGACGATATCGATAAACGAGCGTTGGCTGGCGAAACCGTCATCGAACCCTTTTCTGCAGATTGGGGGAAAGGCTTAGTTATCGCTCTGCCAATGAAGTCGAGCGAAAATTACCGCGGAACCAATTGCGTCGCCTGTCATATGGCGCCGGAGGGCGAGGTACTTGGTGCGATTCGATTGGAGTACAACTTGAGCCATGTCAATTCGCTGATCAACACCCAAACAATGACAGCGGTTGGTATTATGGCCGTCATCTCTTTTGCGGGGTTCCTATTAACGATGGGGCTCATTCGTAAGATAATAGTACGACCACTTCAGCAAACGTCACGCTTTATGACCCAAGTCAGTGACAACAAAAACTTATCAACTCGACTACCAGAGAAAAGTAAGGATGAAATCGGCACCTTAGCGAACTCGATCAACTCGTTTATGGGGACGGTCTCAGATAGTTTAGAAAAGGTACAAGATACTTCGCACAAGCTGAATGCTTCTGCCAACCAACTGACTAGCGTCGCACAAATCACAGAGCAAGCAGCTGCCGATCAACAAAACGAAACGGCTGAAGTACAGAATAATGTGGAAGGGATACAAGACCAACAGATCAATGTAGAACAAGCCACCTTAACGGCATCAGCTCTGATCAATCATACCGCCGACGTAGCATGTAAAAGTGCTAACCAAGCCCACGATGCAAGCAGCGAGATAAAGAACCTAGTTACCAGCATAGAAGAAGTGAAATGCAAGATAATGACCCTCAATGAACAGACTGGAGAAGTTTCTTCTATATTGAGTGTTATTCGTGGCATCGCCGATCAAACCAATCTTCTGGCCTTGAATGCCGCCATCGAAGCCGCTCGCGCAGGTGAGCAAGGCCGAGGCTTTGCTGTGGTTGCTGATGAAGTCCGCCACCTAGCATCGCGAACCGCTGAAGCAACGGGCAGTATTGAATCGATTATCCACCAATTCCAACAAGGCAGTGAAGAGTCTCTGGCATCTGCCGATCGCGTTTGCGAACAAGCACATCAAAGCTCAACGGATATTGACGCGTTATCTATTGAAATGAATGGCGTAGTCAAAGAGATGAAGCAAGTGCTCGATCATGCACAAAATATCCAACAGCAGACGCAATCAACCACCCACGCGACCAAAGATGTTCAGCAAAAGGTTGAAACCATTACTTCTCACGCAAACAACACATCGAAATCTGCGGCTGAGACTCGTGGGATCAGCAATGACTTAGAAGAGCTGTCCAATCACCTTGAATCACTCATCAATCAGTTCACCTTTTCAAACTCAAATAACAAGTATTAGCGCCAACAGGTGTTGAATCTCACGATTAATAAGAAGCGCTCGGTGATGAGCGCTTTTTATTTGTCATCCAACTTGATTTAGCGGATAACTCGACGTTTTCAAAAGTGTTTAGTGTGTAATAGACACTGCAGATAAGTCTTCATGCTTGTGGTACATCGCATGTTTGTCGATGAGCTTCGCACTCATGGTATCCATTCCTACAACCTCAACATTCGCACCCTTTTTTCGAAATTTGAACACAACCTTATCCAGGGCTTCAACCGAGGTGTTATCTAAAAAAGACGCGTCAGAAATATCAATCGTTACTAAGGAGGTCGCTTTGTCATAATCGAACAAGTCGACAAACGCATCAGAAGAAGCAAAAAAGACGTGGCCTTTTACTCGGTGGATCGTACTCAGCTTATTCGTCACCACTTCATCAGATATAAAAACCATGGATTGACTCGCATGGGCGTAAAACAAAGCGGAAAGAACCACGCCGACCAAAACACCTATCGCTAAGTTGTGAGTAAACACAACCACCACAACAGTTGCTAACATGGTGATATTGGTGGGTAACGTATGATCTTTAAGCTCTACAATAGAACGCCATGAGAACGTACCAATTGATACCATGATCATCACAGAGACCAACGCGGCCATAGGTATTAACTTCAACCAATCAGACGCAAACACCACCATCAACAATAAAACGACACCAGCAACCATGCTTGATAGTCTGGTCAAGCCGCCAGATTTAATGTTGATAATCGATTGACCAATCATTGCACAGCCAGCCATACCACCAAACAGTGATGCGACGATGTTAGCGATCCCCTGTCCTTTACATTCGTTGTTCTTGTTGCTTTCTGTATCAGTAAGGTCATCAACTATCGTCGCGGTCATCAATGATTCCAAAATGCCGACAACTGACAGAGCAATAGAATAAGGAAGAATGATTTCGAAGGTATTAAGCGTGAATGGAATATTTGGGATTAAAAAGACAGGAAGTGAATCTGGGAGTTTGCCCATATCTCCTATTGTTCTGACATCTAAACCCAATAACAAACTAATGGTGGTAAGTACGATGATTGCCACCAAAGGCGAAGGTATCGCTCTGCCAAATTTGGGGAAGTAAGGCAGCAAATAAATAATCGCCAAGCCTAACCCAACCAACAGATAAACACTCGAAGGGACGTTGATCAACTCCGGTAGTTGAGCCATAAAAATGAGTATAGCGAGCGCGTTGACAAAACCAGTAATCACCGACTTGGAAACAAAATTCATCAAATTGCCCAGCTTTAAATAACCCGCTGCAATTTGAATCACACCTGCCAGAAATGAAGCGGCGAGTAAGTATTCTAGTCCGTGCTCTTTCACTAAGGTGACCATTAACAGAGCCATTGCCCCGGTAGCACCTGAAATCATGCCCGAACGGCTACCAACCAAAGCGGTCACGACACAAATACAAAAAGACGCATAAAGCCCAACTTTGGGATCGACGCCTGCGATAATGGAAAATGCGATAGCTTCCGGGATCAATGCAAGTGCAACTACAATCCCAGACAATAAATCTCCTTTAACATTTGATAACCAGTGTTTTTTTAAATAATTAAGCATGTAATTCTCTTTTACTTATACAGCCAGTCCTGCCTTGTTCAGACATAATTTGATCGACTGTTTTTCATGAATGAGCGAGCGCTCGAAAAGTGCGGGTGTATAGAGAATGCAGGGGCTAAGGCGGCGTAATTAACACGTGAATATTAAACTCCTCTAGTTGTTCATTGACTTGGTACTTAAGGTTGTGAATAAGCTCCAAAGTAACTGAAGCCACGCCAATATAGAGCGACTCATTACTCAATCACACTACCATCTTTGAAAACAAAGATTCCGATTTCGCGCGATAAGATTGAACAAAAAACCAACCCCTAGTGATTTTTATCGCTTACATACGCAATATTTCTTTCAACAAGCAACAATAATGGTTGAAGCTCGCTGAATGACAGGTAATATGTTCCATTGATTTAAAAAGTTTATACAACTCAATGTTTCGACTGTTTTTTGTTCAAATTTAGCGAACTCTAAACAAACGGTTGTAAACCTTGCGTTGAATTTGTCCCTCAATGGAGAATGAAACCAACATGACTTACGCGCCTGTAAAAGACGTACTTGGCGGCAAGCTAGCGGTAGACAGTGAAGTAACTGTTCGCGGCTGGATCCGTTCACGTCGTGATTCCAAAGCTGGAATCTCTTTCCTTGCCATTTATGACGGCTCTTGTTTCGACCCGATTCAGGCCGTGGTCCCAAATAATCTGAATAATTACGAAGACGAAGTACTGAAGCTGACTACAGGCTGCTCTGTCGAAGTAACTGGTAAGATTGTTGAGTCTCCAGCGAAAGGTCAAGATTTTGAGCTTGCTGCCACTGACGTAAAAGTCGTTGGCTGGGTTGAAGACGCAGAAACATACCCAATGGCTAAAACTCGCCACTCTATCGAATACCTTCGCGAAGTCGCTCACCTACGCCCACGTACAAACGTAATTGGTGCAGTAGCGCGTGTTCGTAACTGTCTATCTCAAGCGATCCACCGTTTCTACCACGAGCAAGGTTTCTTCTGGGTATCTGCTCCATTGATCACGGCTTCTGATGCAGAAGGTGCTGGCGAAATGTTCCGCGTATCTACGCTAGACATGGAAAACCTACCTCGCACAGACAAAGGCGAAGTAGATTACAATGAAGATTTCTTCGGTAAAGAGACATTCCTAACGGTATCTGGCCAGCTTAACGCTGAAGCTTACGCTTGTGCCCTAAGCAAAGTTTACACGTTCGGTCCTACTTTCCGTGCTGAAAACTCAAACACAAGCCGCCACCTAGCTGAGTTCTGGATGGTTGAGCCTGAGGTTGCATTTGCAGACCTAGACGACGTTGCCAAGCTATCAGAAGATATGCTTAAGTTTGTATTCAAAGCGGTACTTGAAGAGTGTCGTGATGACCTTGAGTTCTTCGCTCAACGTATCGACAAAGAAGCAATTACTCGTCTAGAGCAGTTCGTTTCTTCTGATTTTGCACAAGTAGACTACACTGACGCAATCCAGATCCTTGTAGATTCTGGTCGTGAGTTCGAATTCCCTGTTGAGTGGGGTATCGATATGTCTTCTGAGCACGAACGTTTCCTAGCTGAAGAACACTTCAAAGCGCCTGTAATCGTTAAAAACTACCCGAAAGATATCAAAGCATTCTACATGCGTGCTAACGACGACGGTAAGACAGTCGCAGCAATGGACGTACTAGCACCTGGTATCGGTGAAATCATTGGTGGTTCTCAACGTGAAGAGCGTCTAGACATCCTAGACGAGCGTATGCGTGAAGTGGGTATCGACCCAGAGCACATGAACTGGTACCGCGACCTACGTAAATATGGCACTGTGCCACACGCAGGCTTTGGTCTAGGTTTTGAGCGTCTAGTATCTTACGTAACTGGTATGGGCAACGTTCGTGACGTTATCCCGTTCCCACGTACACCACGCTCTGCGAACTTCTAATTATCTAGCAAGTTTTGCATATAAAAACGGTCCTGATTAGGACCGTTTTTTTGTTCTGCGGATTCAAACCGCCGAACCTAGAGCGAACTGGGCATCAACAACCGTAAGTTTGTTTAATGTAACGCTCAAATTGCTCACACATTTGCTCGTCAGAACCTTGATTATTGGCCAGCTCCTGACTGCCATCAACCACCTTAATTTTTGCATTAAGTGAAGCGACCTTGGCTCTTTGGCGCGTTGCTAAGCCAGCAATCTTCTCTTGCTGCGCAGCCCATGCTTGTTGTGGAGATTGATTACACGCATCCGCAAGATACTTAGCATTAAACCCTTCCCCAGTTAAACTAATGATCGTCTCGTTATGAGATCTTTGATTCCCAGCATGCCAATAGTGTTTTGCTAGCAGAGGGCCAATTTCTGGGTTATCGGTAAGGTAGCCAAACTTATCTAAGAAGTACGCGCGCGTTTGGTAAACGGCCATGTGTGCCAGCAAGTAACCGTGGTATGCACAAGCAGCTTCATCAGAAATTAGGTGCGGAATAGCCATCAAAGGACGAGGGCTACACTCGATCCCCAAAATCGTTTTCTCACACTCTCGAGCTAATGCAGTAATGCGTTCAGGAGTCAGTTCCTCTTCAGCCAATTGATAAAGAGATCGTTCAAAATATGGCACCACAAGTATGCTGCGTTCTTGGTAAGCCGCAAAGGGTTGACTGCTGTTGATCATCGCTTGAATAATCTCATCAGGGACCGGGTTGCCATCTGCATCTAGAGCGTACTGTTTTAGCCAATCTGCATCATTTAGCAAGCTATCACAAAACATCGATTGTGTTTCAGCGTACGCCATTGAAGTTGGAGCGAATTCTTGGGAAAAACAAGGCGCATTCATTTTCACATTCGCAAAATGTGCCGCGTGGCCACCTTCATGAAACAAGGTGTTAATGCCAGAATAACCACTGCCTATTTGGTCTGGTTTAGCGTTACTGGTAAAGTTTACTTGAGCTGGGACCCACTCATTCTGATCATAGAATGATGGAACTGGCCCATGGCAGAAACCGTTTTGGTATTTTCCTTTTCTATCAAGTAAATCCAGAGTGAGCTCGGCTTGAGAGTATTCAATATTTAGGCGGCCAAATGACTCTACCCAACGACGCAAAGATTTTGAAAACGGAACATAAGGGTCGAGGTCACGCATCGCGTCACCTGAATATGAGTAGACAAAGTTATGTCCCGTTAATGCATTTTGACCTTTTTCGTGAGCGAGATTCGCTAAACTAGAAAGGTTGGCTTCGCGAGTTCGCGCTTCAAAGTCATCTAAGATCGCAAACAACTCTTGCGATGACATCATCTCTTTCTTGGCGACAGAATAATCAAAGAAACTCTCGTACCCGAGAGAGCGAGCAAATTGGTTTCGCAGTTTTATCAGATCAATGAAGCCATTTTCAAGTAGCCATTGCTCTAAGTTAAGGAGAGCCTGATGCGCTGACTGACGCGTGTCTTCATTATCGTTGGTGCGGATAGCCGCAGCCAATACAGGTAAGGAGCCTTCGACTTGATGACCATTTTCATCTTGGTAGTAGAGCGTATGTTTTTGCTTTTTCTCAAACAAACCGGCTTCAAATTCGATCAGTTCATTTTTCAGTTGTTGAGCAGCAGCGCCTTCAATTGCATGAGATTGAAACGTCGCTAACCAGCCTCGTAGACCAATACTTGTTTGCTGCTTTTCGGTGGCATCTGCAATAGATTCTGCCGCTTGTAACTGCTGCTTGATGGTTGCTATTTGCTCCGCATCACTTAAGAAACTCGTCCATCTAGTTTGCGCTTTGGTCGAGCCATCATGGTCATCGCTGATCCCCATATACGTTGCCCAAAAGAAGTCTTCTTTGCTGCGGTGGATAGCAAGATAGCGTCGGTTTAGGTCGTTGAGATATTCGGTAGCAGTCATTTGGGTCCTTCAAATGTTAACTTAGTGTAGAGAAAGGATTATGACACGCTTTGATCGTATTTAGAAAATGAGTAGCATATCGAGCTCTCGGGTCAGCGTAAATTCTGTTACACGTACGCTATTTCAGTTTACAGAGAAGAAAGCCCCAATGACCAAAGTAAAGACTGGTCATGGGGCAAAAACTTATAGACTGATGTTGCGGTAGACTAGTATCTCCCCTTCCAGTGCCATTGGGACGAAGAGTTGATACGTATTCGGCGCATAATAGATATCACCAACGCCCCTTGGTAAGTCTATCAACATACGTGATTGACCTTGTTCTGATACTGAGTAGATCGTTCCCTGCTTCCAGTCAGAGATAAGCAGATCGCCGCGGTTATCGACTTGAATGCCATCTAAGTTTCCAAGTGGCTTTTCAGTGATGGCTGATATCTTCTTGGTCTTTGGATCGACTTTTAGAATTCGTCCATAAGGGGCTTCAATAGGATTGCCGTCATTGAAGTAACCCCACGCTGCTACGTAGAGATCGCCATCAATAAAGGTCAATCCATTCGGGTTTTCGAGCTCCGGCGAGTCTATCCAAGTCGTCACTTGATTCTCAGACATTTTGTAAATGACTGAAGTAAACATATCTGAAACGTAGACGTCACCATTGTCGTCAATTGCCACGTCATTTAGAAACTGCGCATTTTTCGCTGCATGCTTAATGATTTCGCCAGAAGATAAATCAACCTCAACTAAATACTCCATATCCCCGACGAATAATGTATCTCCGGCTAATGCAATCCCCTTGGGGTTTTCTAGGCCACTTGCTACCGTCGCAATAAAATTGAGATCTTTGTTCAATGCGACAATAGACCCATCTCCGGCTTTATCACCAGCTTGAAGGGAAACGAAGTATGTTTGTTTTGATTGATCGTAAACGATCGACTCCGCTCCTGGTAAGTTAGGAATGGTTTTCATCAGCTGTGGTTCAGCCATAACAGGAGCACTAATTACTAGAGCGGCAGCAAGCTCGAGAGCAAGAATTTTCATCGTATTTCCTTATGTTTTACGTTGATTAATAATTCAACATGAATACTAAGGAAACGCTTACTGTTGATAAATACACCATTACTCAAAATACTGTTGCACTATATCAACAATACTCTAATCAACAATGCGCTAACGGGCTAACCTGATAAGTTAGCCCTTCTATTACTGCGAACGATTAGAACGTGCAGCGGAGTGTATTCCAAATATACATAAACCAAACATGACAAAAGGTATCGCTGCCGCCGTGTATTCTACCCAAGCGATTCCTTCAAATGATTTAGCTAAAATCAAATGCCCCACAACTAAGAGCAACGCGAGTACAATGGCTACGCCAACCAGACGAAGTTCATTGTTAATGTTCTGCTTTTCCATACTGTCACCACACTTAAACAAATCTCGCTATTTCAGCATAAACAGTGAGTTAACGAGCAGTACAGTTGTGGCAAAAATTAACCAAGCAGTTACTCCATTACCTTCGATGCGATAAGCTGCAATGCCTGATCAAGTTCAGGGCTAGGTTTAAATGATGTATTCAAACGTATAAAGTTACCATGCCGCTTCTCTTCACCAAATAGCCCACCAAAACCAAAAGTAATACCTTGTTCGACCGTAGACTTAAACAAACTATGCGTATCGGTATTCTTGGGTAACTCTATCCAGATAAAATAGCCTCCGTTAGGTATATAGAACCTAGCCCGCTCCCCGAGTAATTGACGAAGCAAAGTCACAACATACTCTTGTCTAGTTTCCAACTCTTTACGTAATTTCCTGAGGTGATTATCAAAGCTTTCGTGAGTCAGAAAGTGTGCAACACCTTGTTGAATCGGCGCGCTGCCTGATAATGTAGAAATTAATTGCTGCTTTTGAATCGGCGCATTAAATAATTTGCTCACCACCCAGCCAATTCGATAACCCGGACATAGCGCCTTAGAGAGTGAACCGCATAGCAATACATCCTCATGACTATCCCAAGCTTTAAGTGGCTTAGGCTTATCACTGCCAAAGTACAGCTCTGAATAAACATCATCTTCAATCAACTTAACTTTGTATTGATTCGCAAGCTGCACTACCTTCTGTTTCTTTTGATTGCTTAATGTAGAGCCTGTTGGGTTATGAAAATTCGCCATCAGCCAAAATGCTTTAACATCGTTATTTTTGAACGCTTCTTCCAACGCTTTGAGGCTAAGCCCATGCTTCGGATCAACCGGGATCTCGATAGGCTGTAACCCAAGCCGTTCGACTGCTTGTATCGCGCCATAAAAAGTCGGCGTTTCAATCGCGACATAACCTCCCGGATTGGTCACCACTTGTAAGCTGAGGTTTAAGGCTTCCAGTGCACCAGAAGTAATAACAATATCCTGATGTGAGACATCTACCCCTTGTTTGAGATAACGTTGAGCAATAAGTCGCCTCAAGTCTTCATTACCAGGTGGCATATTCGATACCACGCTTTGCGCTGACATTTTACGCCCTGCGCTCGCTAGATGGCGATTTAATGTGGCAATTGGAAACAAGCTTGGGTCAGGGAATGCGGACCCAAGTGCCACCGATGCACGACTATTAGATTGCAGGAATTCGAATAACGTGTCGTTAAACTTAGGCAAATCAGGTAGAGCTTCTAGCTCGGGCTCACTGCCTCGTTCAAGTATTGCGGTAACAAAGTAGCCAGACTGGGGGCGCGCGTTGAGCCACCCTTCAGATTCCAATAGCTGATAGGCTTGTAGGACAGTGGCTGGACTTACAGAAAAGCTTTGGCTTGCCGCTCGGATCGACGGAATCTTCTCTCCTGCCCTCCAAGTTCGCGACTTGATCTGTTCTTTAAGTTGTTGCGCTAACTGCTGATATCGGTTCATTGTTCCCTCTTTAGTGCCTGAACCATATCATAGTTCACAAAATCAAAGAGTTACTTATCTCTCGTCGGCAACATTAGTTTTTAACGCATCCTGTTTGTTGCGCCATATCACATTAAATCTTTAAAACTCTGTTACATTTATCAGGTTAAAGTGATCCAATTAACCTTAATAACAGGGATAACAATAATGAAAAAGTACGATTCATCACACATTGAATACAAAGGCGAGAGCAATGGCGTTCATAGTTGGACGACTCCAAGCGGCCAACCTTACTACTGGCACCCTGATTGGCTACATATCGCAGAAGACGCGACAGGCTCTCACCCAAAACAAGATCTCGATGTGACGGATGGTGAAGTGGCAACAGAAAAACATGCTGTTAAAGCGATTTTATCTCATATCAATGATTGGGCTAAAAATAAATTAAGCTCTACGCCTGACATTGAAACTCAAGCTCGCGAATCAGAAATTAATCTAAAGAAATAGTCACTCCCACACTGACACAGGTTCCATGTCAATCTAGGCATGGAACCTTACCTCCATCCCCTCTCTGACGACTGTACTAATCTTTAGTATGAAACCAAAAGTACGACTATTGTTGTAAAAATGTATTCATAAGCGAAATTTGGCGATATGATTCCGGGTCTTTATCACTAGTAGTTATGAATACTATTCTTATTCATAGCGGAAACGAAAGGCGCAGGGGCTAGATGATGGTGAATTCAAACTATAATGCATCTCTTACACTAAAACTTTACGTAGTAGCTGCACTGATTTTTGGTATCTATGGCGGGCGCGTTTGCCCAATGCTTGAAACGTTAACCGCTAGCCAGATACTCTTCCATATCTCTGTCACCTATGGAGCCGTTTTTTTATTCCGCCACTATTTATTGCGGGACCACTCTCTGGTTAAAGAAAACCGACTTGCAAGGCTTGATGCTACGCTGTTTTGCTTAGCCAGCCTTCCACTAGCGCTGTTTTACAATTTTCATTATGACTTTCCGCTTGATAGTAATTTAAAAGTACTACTGGGAATGACGCTTTTTGGCTTTTTTACTGGGTTAATCTTGCAGCTCATCGCCAAACTAGCCCAGTTTGACAATCTATCCAATCAACAGCGTCGCGATTTTGAGTTAAGCGGCGAACGACAATCGATGGTCAAGCAGATGATCATTATGGTGAGTTTGTTGTTAGTGACTCTATCGACGATGCTCGCAATGGTCGCGGTTAAAGACATCTTTTGGTTAGAGCACAACCCTGACCGTGTGCTTGATGGCAGCGGTAAGATAAGTGTTATCAAAGAGTTTATTTATATTGCATTTGTGCTAGGTGGCTATGCCATCACTATCATGGTGTTATGGTCAAAACTAATGCACAAAATTCTACTGGCTCAAGAGAGCTCACTAGTCGAAGTCACCAAAGGTAATATGAATACCCGACTACCCATCTTCGAGCATGACGAGTTGGGGTCGATGGCATCATTAACCAATGAAATGCTAGACAGCTTGCAGTCAAGCCAAGAAGAAGTGAAGACAACTCGAGATGTAGCGATCATTAGTCTATCGGCTTTGGCCGAGTCGCGCGACAATGAAACGGGGGCGCATATATTAAGAACCCAAGAGTATGTTAGAGCCCTCGCCCAATACCTCAGCCAGTTTGAGCAACACCAGACATTACTCACCGAGAACTATATCGAACTTCTCTACAAGTCAGCACCACTCCATGATGTCGGCAAGGTCGGTATCCCGGATCAGATATTACTCAAACCGGGTAAGTTAACCGCTGAAGAGTTTGAAGTAATGAAAGGTCACCCTGAAATTGGCGCGAAAGCGTTATCGATGGCAGAACAACAACTCGGCAGTAATTCGTTCTTGCAGCTTGCCAAAGAGATTTCACTGACTCACCACGAAAAGTGGGACGGTAAAGGCTATCCTAATGGTCTAAAAGGCGAAGAAATTCCCCTTTCAGGACGATTAATGGCATTAGCCGATGTTTATGATGCACTTATTTCCGAACGTGTATACAAAAAAGCATTCAGTCATGACAAAGCGAAATCGATTATCCTTGAAGGGGATGGACAACACTTTGACCCGCAGATCGTGCAAGCCTTCCTTGCCATAGAGCATGAGTTTGTTGCGATTGCCGACAAGTATCGCGGGCTCGAAAAACAAGAAAATGAACTTGAGCGAGAACAGCTGCAACAGTTCACCCCTAGTCACGCATAATTCCCTCGACGATTTTCTGTACTCTACTCTCCCTTTCACTCTAAAAGTGAAAGGGATAGTTGTTTTAAATCCCTCAATTTTGCCTGAGTAAACGCTAAACGTTTATATTTCACTATTTTCTTCCTTTCGCTGTTGTCACTCATCGCTGAGACAGGTATAAATAAACGAGTTATTTATATCTTCCCTTCGATTAACACGGATGACGATTATGTTTGAAAAAGTAGTTGCGGCTCCTGCGGACCCGATTCTAGGCCTTACTGAAGAGTTTAAAAAAGACGCTCGCTCAGAAAAAATTAACCTAGGTGTTGGTATTTACAAAAATGAACAAGGTGAAACCCCTGTTCTTGCGACGGTAAAGAAAGCCGAAGCTGCGCTTATTGAAACGGAAAAAACCAAATCATACTTAACAATCGAAGGGACAGCAGAATACGCATTAGCGGTTCAGAAGCTTCTATTCGGTGCTGATGCAGACCTCGTTGCAGACAAACGTGCAAAAACTGCGCAAGCACCAGGTGGTACAGGTGCACTTCGCGTAGCCGGTGAGTTCATTAAGCGTCAGTTAGGTGATGCTAAGATCTGGATCAGCAACCCGACATGGGCGAACCACAACGGTGTATTCACCGCTGCGGGTATCCAAACTGCTCAATACAGCTACTACAACGCTGAAACTAAAGACAAAGACTTTGCATCTATGGTCGCTGACCTAGAAAAAGCTGCAGAAGGCGATATCGTTCTACTACACGGTTGTTGTCACAACCCTACTGGTATTGACCCAACAGCTGAAGAGTGGGAAACATTAGCGAAACTTGTTGCTGATAAAAAACTTCTACCACTATTCGACTTCGCTTACCAAGGTTTCTCGAAAGGCGTAGAAGAAGACGCTCAAGGTCTGCGTATTTTCGCTAAGTACAACAAAGAAATCTTAGTTGCGAGTTCATTCTCTAAAAACTTCGGCCTATACAATGAGCGTGTTGGTGCCTTTACTCTAGTCGCTGAGTCTGAGGAAGTTGCTACGACAGCATTCTCTCAAGTAAAAGCAATTATTCGCTCTATCTACTCTAACCCACCAGCACACGGTAGCGCCGTTGTGACTCATATTCTGAATAACGCTGAACTACGCGCAGAATGGGAAGCAGAAGTCGCTGAAATGCGCGATCGTATCCAAGCAATGCGCGAACTATTCGTTGCGACTTTGAAAGAGCAAGGTGTTGACGCTGACTTTAGCTTTATCGAACGCCAAAATGGTATGTTCTCGTTCTCTGGTCTGTCTAAAGAACAAGTTAATCGCCTAAAAGATGAGTTCGCTATCTACATCGTTGGTTCAGGCCGCATCAGTGTTGCTGGTATGACTCGCTCAAACATGCTGCCACTTTGTAAAGGCATCGCTGCTGTTCTTTAATAGCACTGTGACAAATTAAAAGAGCCAGCAATTTGCTGGCTCTTTTTGATTCTAGGCATCGAAAAGCGAATTAATAGAGATAACGTAGTGAGATTCCACCTTCATTAGTGGTCGCATTTCCGTTAATTTCAGCGGTCTGATAGTCGCCATCTCTGTGAGTATAAAAGCCGCCGACGCTTAAGTTGGAGCTAAATTGATAATCGGCACGAACATGGAATACACCAACGTCAGCTAAGTCACTGCTGTTCAGCTCACCTCGCATTGCGAGCTCCCACGCTTTGGTTAACGCGTACTTCAATTCAAGACTCGCACCCCACATCATTTCGTTGTCTTTAAACAGTTCTTGATCGGTTGCATCAAGGGTTTGCGAGGCCCATAAATAACCTAACTTGGCACCAGCAATGACATCAAGCTTATCGAGTAATGGGTAGCGATAGGCAACGCCAGGAAGTAATGTGTAGAACTCTGTCGTCGTCGCACTCGGGTGGATAAACCTCGCGGTATAATCTAACGTAACCAACACATTATCAGTCCATAGGTAATTACCGCCTATAGACAGTGCGGTCACGTTATTGTTTACCCCAAGGTTTTCATTCAATGAACCAGCACTTAAATCCGCATAGAAGTAATCGTACTTAATCTCATTTGTTTCTGGACTAGAAAATGATGGAAACGATGTAGCGACTAGAAGAGGTGCCAATACCCAGCTTAGTTTTAATTCCATTATAACCCCTGTGACTCTCCAACTACCTTCACGTTAACCCCATACTTTTGGGAGTTTGACCGTTAAAGTGTGTATAGATAAATTAGAACAACAGTTAGAAATATAGCGTAAGTATTCGGCAAGTTACTGAAGTAATAGTAAGATTTATGATCGAGCGCTATCTTATGAACAATGAAAACTAAAAAAGATCTCGCAGGGAGATCTTTTTTGGTTAGAACTTAATCATGAGCTCGTCTTGAGACAATGAAGAGATTTCTACGTTAATCTTAGAGCGGACTTTTTCTAGTTGTTCTGCCTCTAATTCATAAGGCATAACAAGCTTCAACTCTTCAATACCTTCAGTTTGTGCAAGTTGAAGTAAGGTGACGATGTTTGACTCATCACTACGATTGGCAGACAACGATTTCATTGCCTGATCCCACAAGCGGTCTTCAACCGAGATAGTTTCTTTTATCGTATTCTTCCAAGCTAAACTAAAGATCGGAGCAAACGTACTCATTGCCTCTAAGAATGTCCATTTCTTACTACAAGAAGCACCGAGAAAAGAAGTATAGTCGAATACAACACTTGTCTTGCCTAGATGTTCCATATCATCCCCCGTAACGTCGGCAACACAGTGTATTCAATATCCTTCATAAGCTTTGTTATAGCAATAGGATATAAAACAATCATCTTTTATGCCCAAAAAAGAGCTAGAAAAGCTATATAAAAACACACTTTGTAACAAAAACCACACAACAAAACGCCATACAGTTTCCGAAGTTTAATATTTTTATTACCGAATAATATACAACAAAATCAGCTACTTTATATCGACGACCTTACTCGCCTTTTTATATTGCACTCGCCAGCCGTTCCACCTTGGTAGCTCCCAACGTTTTGGATAGGTCTTACGTAGACCATCCCGATAAACGACACAAACCAACTTCTTGTTAACGTGATATTCAACGTCGAGGTTTAAGTCTCCCAACATGAGTTCAAATGGATAAGTTTGCGCGAAGTCTTCATATTCCCAGTAAGGGATCCCTTCAAAAACGAAATCATCGGCGTTAAATAATTGCAGCTCTTCAATATCAGTCAGCTCTAGCATGGCTAGCTGTTCGTGGAACCATGTCTCAAACGTTAACTGATTGGACTCTAAGCTTTCACTGTTTAATCCAAGTGCGTTATAGATCTTCCAGTGTTCTATCTGTTGAGTTCTTAACTTGGCAAATCCCGGCATGATTGTGTTCGCTTTTACCGCTTCAATCATAGGTTGTATTGCCAGTTCCCCTTTAGCCACCTCAGTTTTACTAGCGATAACTTTTCCCGCATAGACCAACTGCATCACAACATGAGGCACTTCCTCAATCAGTTGAGTCTCCGCTTGTTCCCACTCACCTATGCCCAATTCAGCAAGTTTTGCTTGAGCTAATGGCATGGTAAATGTGGCTAAATTAAGTGTTTGTTTCACTCCCCGACCTGGCAGGCTATGAGTATCCAGTACCAATGCCGCTTCCGCTTTATCAAGCAAGCGACTATCCCGGCCAAGCGTAACTTCCATCAAACCATTGGCGAAGGCTTCCCTACGTTTAACTCGTCTAACAAAGACTAACTCTGGATGCAGTGCTGCGATTGCAAAGGCCAATTCAGAATGACTATAGCGTGACGCAACACAAAGCTCTGGTAATTCAAACGCCTCTCTCATCTGTTTGGCCAATGCCTGCGCTTCTTTTAGCACATCACTATCGACATTAACGCCAGAGAATGTCTCTCCGCGAATCAAAGCAATTGCCAATTGAGCATCGCAGCCGATTGGTTCTTCTTGGGCCAATTTCTCTTGCTGCTCTTCATTGCTTGAATAGCGATAGAGGCTTGCAGGCGTCGCAAGGACAGCCGTCATATCAACCATGGCTTCCCTGAGCGATTTTTTTTCGATGCGAGTGACGAGATCCGCATATAGTGCATCGATAGGGAGTGGATAGAGACGTTTGCCATGCTCAGTCGCTAATCCCTCTTCATCAATAGCGCCCATTTTATGCAATACATCGAGAGCCTGAGTGACAGACTTTTCGGGTAAAGGTTCTAGGAAGGTTAACGTGGTTATCGCAGAGCCACAGCTTGAAGAAGCTAACATCGCTTCGGTGAGTGTCTCTCTATGAAGTTCAGGTGGAGTGGTCGCAGCCAAAGCAGCATGCTCGCCATAAAGTCGAATGCATACCCCATCCATAACACGCCCGGCACGCCCAGCTCTCTGCTTAGCGCTCGCTTTGGAGATATGCTTTAAACTTAAAGCGGTACGGCCATTTCTTTGTTCAGTTCTACGCTCTAGGCCTGAATCAATCACCGCAACGATATTTGGGATCGTCAATGATGTTTCAGCCACATTGGTCGCTAAAACTACTTTTTTGTAGGGTTGAGTATTTAGTGCGACTTGTCGCTGCTCGTCAGTCACCGATGCGTGCAAGGGAACCGGAACAATACTCTCAAGATTAGATAACTTGCTCATACATTGGGCGATTTCTTTACGCCCCGGAAGGAACACCAGAATATCCCCTTCCATATCGAGAAGAGCAAGCACCTCTTGTTTTACTTTTTCGTCTAGGTTTCTTGCATCAGGCAATTGCCTAGAGTCACCACTGCGATACCCGACGGCGACATCATAATTTCGCCCACTCGCCTGCAGTCGTTTCGCGCCAACATAAGCCGCCAGCTTATCGCCTTCAATCGTTGCAGAGGTGACAACTAGTCGGTGCTGCTGCCAATCGTTGAGTAGAGCTACCAGCAAATCGGTATCCCAGCGCCTTTCATGAAACTCATCGACAATAATGGTATCGAAAGTGGCAAGTTTGTCTTCAGAGAACCAGCGTAGTGCAACACCAGGCGTTACGAATACCACTTGAGTATCTTCGTCATAAAGTGTTTCAAGCTTAATCGCATAGCCAACTTGTTTGCCAAGCGGTTGCTGACTTTCTTCAGCTAAAAACTGTGCCAAAGATGTACAGGCAATTCGCCGAGGCTCAATCACCAACACGCGCCCTTTCTCTGCAGCCCACAGTGGTAAACGCGTCGATTTTCCCGAGCCTGTTTCTGCTTCAACAATCAGGTGATGCGAAGAGATTTGCGCTAAGAATTGAGATTTGAGGCTATCGATTGGCAAGCGAGACATGGACTAAGCTATCTGTTGGGATAAAGCACGAAATTATATACGTAAACTGTGCCAGAATGCAGGAATATTCAGTTTACAATACGACAACGAATCCCTATCATTTTTATGTTCCTGTTCCCAAAGGTCTGTCGACCCTAAACCTTACTATAGGCATGTGATGAATAACGATAAACGCCCTCTATATATCCAATATGCAGGCCCTGCGCTTCTCAGCACCCCGCTCCTTAATAAAGGCAGTGCTTTTTCAGCTGAAGAAAGAAGCTCATTTAACCTAGAAGGTCTGCTTCCAGAAAACACTGAAACAATTCAGGAACAAGTGGAACGCGCTTACCAACAATATCGTAATTTCGAAAGCGATATGGATAAGCACATCTACCTACGCAACATTCAAGACACTAACGAAACACTATTCTACCGTCTGGTACAAAACCACATCTCTGAGATGATGCCAATCATCTATACACCAACCGTTGGTGCAGCATGTGAAAACTTCTCTAACATCTACCGCCGTGGCCGTGGCTTGTTTGTCTCATACGCTAACAGAGACCGCATTGATGACATTCTGAACAATGCATCAAACCACAACGTAAAAGTAATCGTTGTAACGGATGGTGAACGTATCTTAGGCCTAGGCGACCAAGGTATCGGCGGTATGGGTATTCCTATCGGTAAGCTGGCTCTTTACACCGCTTGTGGTGGTATCAGTCCTGCTTACACTCTACCAATCGTGTTAGATGTGGGTACTAACAACCCGCAGCGTCTGGCTGACCCTATGTACATGGGCTGGCGCCATCCGCGTATCACAGGCGCAGAATATGACGCATTCGTAGAAGAATTTATGCAAGCGGTTCAGCGTCGCTGGCCTGATGCACTGATCCAGTTCGAAGATTTTGCTCAGAAAAACGCAATGCCACTACTTGAGCGTTATAAAGATCGCGTTTGTTGCTTTAACGATGATATTCAAGGTACAGCTGCCGTTACTGTCGGCTCTTTACTTGCAGCATGTCAAGCAGCAGGCAGCAAGCTGTCTGATCAACGTGTTACCTTCTTAGGTGCGGGTTCTGCTGGCTGTGGTATTGCTGAAGCTATCATTGCACAGATGGTATCGGAAGGTATCAGTGACAAACAAGCGCGTTCACAAGTGTTCATGGTTGACCGCTGGGGCCTACTGCAAGAAGGCATGCCTAACTTGCTCGACTTCCAGCAGCGCCTTGTTCAAAAGCATAAGAACACCGCTAAGTGGGACTCTGAAGGTAATGGTTACTCACTGCTGGATGTAATGCGTAATGCTAAGCCAACAGTATTGGTTGGCGTATCTGGCGCGCCGGGTCTATTTAGCGAAGAAGTCATCAAAGAGATGCACAAACATTGTGCTCGTCCGATTGTCTTCCCTCTATCGAACCCGACTAGCCGTGTTGAAGCAACACCTAATGACATTATTCGTTGGACCAACGGTGAAGCACTTGTTGCGACAGGCAGCCCATTTGACCCAGTGGTACACGAAGGTAAAACTTACCCAATCGCCCAATGTAACAATAGCTACATCTTCCCAGGCATCGGCCTAGGTGTGCTTGCTGTACAGGCGAAGCGTGTTACTGACGAAATGCTAATGGAATCAAGCCGAGCACTTGCGACTTGTTCTCCTCTAGCAATCAATGGCCAAGGTGCGTTACTCCCACCTCTAGAAGCGATTCACTCTGTATCTAAGAAGATTGCATTTGCCGTTGCTAAGAAGGCTATCGAGCAAGGTGTGGCACTAGAAATCACCGATGAAGCGTTAGAAGAAGCCATCGATGCTTCATTCTGGCAGCCGGTTTACCGCAAGTACAAGCGTACGGCTTTCTAATTGGCGTTAGTATCAAAAAGCCCAGCAGAGATGCTGGGCTTTTTTTATCTAAGTAGTTTAACGCTTGTTAAACAAACACTTCCAACTTGGTTTTTCTAAGTTCACTCGCTCTCATCAGTTCGTGGTATCCTACTTTCACGAGCAATTAATTCACGAAATTCATGGAATATTTGAACTTACTGGGAAACTACCTTGTCCCATACCTGAATGAAATCTCGACCGCACTGATTGCATGTGCTCTCGTCGTGGCAGGTGGCGAAATCAATACGCTATTGAGAAAAGTGTTAAGGCCTTATAACTTTGTGATTAGGACACTCGCTTTCATATTGATTAATGCGTTCGGATACGGCTTAATCATCGTAAAAGCAACACCTTACCTATCTCGGACACTGCACTCCTTGGAAGCGGGTATTATGTTTAGCTGCGTTTCAATCACTTTCATCACTATCGGCCTATGGGCTCAAAGGAATCGACAAATCTAGTGCGAAGACTATTCCACCGACAACAATCAAGATGGCTTAATTGGACACAAGTTACCAAGGTTGCTCGTTGGCTACCGGTATTCGCTCTAATATTGGCTGCATCACTGTTCGCCATTGACCGCTGGGTCTCTTATCAAGCTCAAAAGCAGCTATTTACCCAAGTTGAGCAGATCGATAAATTTGACGTAGCGGTTGTACTGGGAACAAGTAAATACCTCGGCAAGATCCTTAACGAATACTATTCACACCGTATGGATGCTGCAATAGAACTCTATAATGAAGGGAAGGTAGCTCATTTCTTGTTGAGTGGCGACAATGCACATCGCTCATACAATGAGCCTTGGACAATGAAGCGAGACCTATTGAGAGCAGAAGTACCGGAAGAGAAAATTTTTCTGGATTACGCTGGCTTCCGAACCCTAGACTCCGTTGTACGTGCAAAGGAGATTTTCGACACCGATAACTTCCTGATCATCTCTCAAAAATTCCACTGTGAGCGCGCCCTGTTCATTGCTAAATCGCACAATATCAACGCAAGTTGCTTCGCCGTGCCCGGCCCTTCTCGCCACTCAGGATGGAAGGTGCGCGTAAGAGAAGTGTTTGCAAGGGCAAAGGCCGTACTAGATATCTATGTGATAAACGCTCAACCTAAATTTTTAGGACCAAAAGAGCCCATTCTTAATGCAGACCATGATAATACAGAATCTGAACTCGAGCTTTCGTTAGAAGAAACCGAAGCGCTAGACGATATTACTCACTGATAGTTACTTGGTTGCGCCCTTTGCGCTTAGCCAAATACAATGCCTCATCAGCACGTGTTAGCATTTCATTGGTCCGCTCATTCCCCAGGCTCGCGACACCGATACTCGTCGTTAATACATCACCATGAACCCAAATATGCGCCTCCACTTTATGACGAACGCGCTCTGCCAATTCTGCAGCTTCACTGAGTTCCATTCCAGGACAGAAGACAACGAACTCTTCACCGCCCCAACGAACAAGGCGTTCACTAGGGCTTAGAGCAGAAAGCACAACCATTGTAAACTCGCGCAAAATGTCATCCCCCATTCCGTGACCATATTGATCATTGACATGCTTGAAATGGTCAATATCAAGATAGAGCGCCGATAATAGCTTGGCTGTATTGGCCTCTTTTTCGAAGTTCACATCTAACCATTCACGAATTGAATGACGGTTCATCGCACCAGTTAAAGCATCACGATTTGCTAATTCTGCAAAATGTACATTCTGTTCTTTCAGGCTACGATTGAGCTTTTTAAGGTGGTCTTGTCTAAAGTGCGCCTGCAAAATCAATTGATGGCTACGGCGAATCTCAACAATGCTGTATATCAGCGCTAAAGAAACCCAAAACACCAACAAGCCAAGCATCAGTTTTTCACCGGAAATATAGTGACCAACAAATTCAATACTCTTAATGACCATCCGGTATTGCCCATTATGGTGGGCAGAGCCGGTCGCCAGTTCAAATTTAGTCGAGTTAGTGTATTCGGGAGCCGAGTGCTCGATCGGAATGTTATTGTCTGCCAACCACCATGTCATCACTTGTAAATTGGCAATGGGTATCTCAATGATGCCTTGGCCTGTACCAGGTTTAAACTCTACCCCATTATATTTTTGCGTATAGTCATTCCCCTCGGTCGAGTAGGCCTCGTTAAAATTACGCAAGTAAAAGCGCAAGCTTGGTTCAGCATCACTATCAAGCTGCTCAAAATCAATATTGAGTCGAATAGTGTGGAATTTGTCCAAGTTGACACCTTGATGATCGGATTGACCGAGATTGATAGAAATACCGCAATAAGGCCAACTATAACTCGGCGATTTGCCTAGCTCACATTCCAGAATCGTTTCCTCCCCATCAAAGGTCAGCTTTGATGTGGAAACTCCACCTTGAGACTGATCGTTTGTCGCCAAATAGGACAAATCACTCGGTGATATTTTGTAAATAAGGCTACTACCGTGCATCCAATATAATTGCACTAGCAAAATGGTCCCCAAGCCCATGCCAAAGATAATTTTGTGTATTAACTTCACTCAACACCCATAAGAAACCAATATAAAACCAGAATTCACATCATGCATATTATGCAACCTTGGTTCCAATTTTAACTTGTTTTTATTGTTGAGAAATCAATAAAAACATGAATTCACTCATAAAGAGGTAGCTTACTTTCAATAATAGTCGAATTATTAGCCGCTTCTGAATGGTGTAAGAGGATTTAACAGAATACCTGAGTAACGATACAAAACCTGCTACACTGTTTGCCTAAAATACAATAGGGTTCAGCCCATACAGCAAGAGCAATGTCATGTCTTTATTAGCAAAAGGTACGCTAAGTAAAATGCGCGCCTCTCTCGAAAATACCGTCCAATATAGATTGCCAGTTGGTGACGAACTCGTCGATCTCACCCCCTTTATTGGACAACGCTTAACACTCACCCATACTGGAAATATTTTTTGCAGTGCGTGTGGCAAGAAAACCAAAAAAAGTTACTCTCAAGGTCACTGTTTTGTCTGTATGAAGAAGCTCGCAAGCTGTGATATGTGCATCATGAAGCCAGAGACTTGCCACTACGACCAAGGCACATGCCGTGAGCCACAATGGGGGGAAGAGAACTGTATGGTGGATCACTTTGTGTATCTCTCAAACACTTCTAGCCTAAAAGTTGGCATTACGCGACATACCCAAATTCCTACTCGCTGGATTGATCAAGGCGCAACACAAGGCCTACCGATTTTTAAGGTTAAAACCCGTTATATTTCTGGCCTAATCGAAGTTGAGCTCGCTAAGCACATTGCTGATAAAACCAACTGGCGTACCCTGTTAAAAGGCGATGGTGAGCCAATGGAGTTAGAAGCGCGCTTTGCAGAACTACTTCCTCTAGTTGAAGATAAGATCGCTGAAATCAAACAGCAATTTGGTGATGATGCGATTGAAATCCTGAGCGAAGCTATTACACCAATCAGTTACCCGGTAAATCAGCATCCAACTAAGATCACTTCGCACAACTTTGATAAGAACCCCGAAGTCACTGGCATTCTGCAAGGTATCAAAGGGCAATACATGATCTTTGATACTGGTGTGATAAATATCAGGAAATTCACTTCCTACGAGGTTGAAGTCTCTTCCTAAATAAGAAAAAGACCTCCGATTGGAGGTCTTTTTTTAGGCTTTATTGATTCAATATAATCTTCAATTCATCAAAAAAGATATCAACTTCTTCTAGGGTGTTGTAATGCATAAACCCTACGCGAACGACACCCACACTCTCTTCTAAACCGAGTTGGCGCACTAACCCTAACGCGTAGAAATGCCCGTTCCAGACACATATATTTCTCTCGCCTAACTTTTGGGCAATCTCGATTGGTGAATGGCTGTCAAATGTTAAGGCAAACGTGGGCGTTCTCAGTTCACTGTCTGCTTGATGCTCTCCCCATAAGGTGACACCGCTTAATTCAGACAAGCGTGATAAAAATCGCTCACTGATCGCTGATTCGTGTTGATTAAACTGTTTGTACGAATCAACCAGACGTTCTCTTAGTGAGTCAGCACTATTCCCCCATTGAGACAGGTACTTCACCGCTGCAATGACACCGGCAAGCCCTTCGAAACTCTGCGTCCCCGTTTCGAATCGACCCGGACCTTGATTGGTGGCAGGTTCGACTTTGTATGGTTGAAGAGTGTGTAGCCACTTCGGTGCGACATAGGCTATACCGACATGAGGCCCAAAGAATTTATACGCTGAACAGGCTAAGAAATCACAACCCAATGCTTGAACATCAACCAAATGATGTGGCGCGTAATGAACAGCATCGACGTAGACCATCGCACCGACAGCATGAGCCGCTTCTATCACGCGTTTGACATCAACCATTGATCCCGTGGTATTTGATGCAAAGGTTAAAGCGACCAGTTTCGTCTTATCGTTAATTAGCGACAGCAGATGGTCTATATCAAGCCCATAGTTAGACTCATTCACACGAGCCTGGTGCACAACAGCCCCTCTGTCATCTGCCGCTTGCTGCCAACTCGATACGTTTGAGTAATGATCGAGCGCGGTGACGATCACTTCATCTCCAGACTCCCAACCGCGACTGATCGCACGGCTTAATTGGAATGTCAAAGATGTCATATTGGCGCCAAACACCATGTTGTCAGCCGATTCAGCATTGACCAAGACCTGAGCATGTTCACGCGCTTGCTGCATTAAATCCGTGGTATTTCGACTCGAAAAGTAGTGCCCACCAAGGTTAGAGTTAAAGAAACCTAAGTACGCCTGCATCGCTTCTAATACTGATTTAGGTACTTGCGAGCCTCCCGGGCCATCGAGGAAAATAACCGGTAGGTCATTGTGCGTTTGGCTTAACGCGCTAAATTGCGCTCTTGCTAGGTTAGGAGTGAAGCTCATTAACAGCGCCCTTTGCAGTTAAAACAAAAACATCCATATGGCCTTCTGTGCCTTCAATTACTGAACGAATTGGCTGCGCATTATGCCAAAGCTTGTTATCAGCAAGCATTGCGACTTCACCACTTAATAGTACTTTGCGAAAGAATGGAGCTTCATTGAAACTGTTGTACAGCATGATGTCTCCCCCTTCGATATTGTGACGCCCCATACCTACCAATGCGATATGTTCAAAGCCGTCTTGATGAACACCTTCTGGTGCCACTTGCGTTTCATCGTAAATCGCAGAAATTCGGATCTGGTGGATTTCTATTTCTTGACCATTTTTCAGCTGGTTCGATGCAGCGAACAGAGAACACATTTCTCGCATACCATCACTTTCTAGGATAGAGGCTTCAATGCCTTCAAATTGACGAATCACATTTCCTTGGAAGCGGTTTATATCATCCGTTTGCATGAATTCGTTTTTATTTAAGTCGACAACCTGGCCATCTTTAAGTGCAACCACTGAATAACGTCTTAGGCGAAATTTCCCATCTGCGTGCTCTGTATGCGGCAGGTGCATAAAAGAAGGGGCTAGTTGAGAAATGGCAGAATCACTTAACTTAGTCAGTTGTAAGGTTGTTTCTCGCTGATGCAGCATCATCATCTCCTTAATGAAGGTACATACTTGTAGTTGCAGTTGTAGTTGTAGTTAACATCTTGTTCACATTTATTATTTGCGCATATATATCGGCAGATCAACTTTATTTAGCATTTCAATCCATCAAAATATAAAATAAAGACACATACACCAAGTTATTATCGTTACTTAGAGATATAAACCAGTTTAAGAAAGTCGAAATGTCGAAAACTAGATGACTTCACTAGCCTGTTTACAAATAACCATGAACATCAATATGTTAGAGTCTTATCTAAATCCAAGAAGTTAACGTTTGCGTTCTAATCTATAACCAATTATTACATTCCTCAGCCTCGCAAATGCTTTCAAAGACCCCATATTTTCCATACAATCGAACTCAAATAGATGATAAAGCGTCACCGCTAATGGAGCACAAATGAGCGACGTAAAACATAGCAACCTTCTTATTCTAGGTTCAGGACCAGCTGGCTACACAGCAGCAGTTTATGCTGCTCGCGCAAACCTTAACCCTGTTCTCGTGACTGGCATGCAGCAAGGTGGGCAATTGACCACCACAACTGAAGTTGAAAACTGGCCTGGTGATCCTGAAGGTCTAACTGGCCCTAGCTTGATGGACAGAATGAAGGAGCATGCTGAACGCTTTGAAACTGAAATTTTGTTCGATCATATTAACGAGGTTGATTTTAGTCAGCGCCCGTTTCGTCTCAAAGGTGATAGCAGCGAATACACCTGTGATGCTTTAATCATTTCGACAGGTGCTTCTGCTAAGTACTTGGGCTTGGAGTCTGAAGAAGCCTTCAAGGGCCGCGGTGTTTCAGCTTGTGCCACTTGTGACGGTTTCTTCTACCGTAACCAAAAAGTAGCTGTTGTTGGTGGTGGTAATACTGCTGTCGAAGAAGCTCTGTATCTTTCAAACATCGCATCTGAAGTTCACTTGATCCACCGTCGTGACACGTTCCGCGCTGAAAAGATTCTAGTTAAGCGCCTAATGGATAAGGTAGAAAACGGTAACATCGTTCTTCACACTGATCGAACTCTGGATGAAGTCGTTGGCGATGATATGGGCGTTACAGGTGTTCGTATTAAGGACACTCAATCAGACGCTATCGAACAGATTGATGTTATGGGCGCGTTTATTGCCATTGGTCACCAACCAAACACTTCAATTTTCGAAGGCCAGTTAGAGATGAAAGATGGCTACATCATCGTTCAATCAGGACTTGAAGGTAATGCGACTCAAACGAGTATTCCCGGAGTTTTTGCCGCTGGTGATGTAATGGACCATAACTACCGCCAAGCGATTACCTCTGCAGGAACGGGTTGTATGGCTGCGCTAGATGCTGAACGTTTCTTAGATGGATTAGCTGATAACAACTAACCTCTTTTATAAGTTCCACGCTAAACGTAAATAATATTTTTCACTTTTAGCTCAAATCCTTAAAGCCCTGCGGTATTCCCGCAGGGCTTTCTTTTGTATAATGCGCCATTCTAATTCGTAATAATAATTCTCATTAAGCCTTCACGATGGATAAAAAGAAACAACGCAGCTTGAATCAATGGCTCAAGCAGCAGAGTAAGCTCGCCAAGCGCTGGCTTATGATCGCTGTGGGTCTCGGTGTTCTTTCAAGCATATTTCTCTTGGCCCAAGCGGCTTTGCTTGCCACAATTTTGCACCAACTCATCATTGAACAAGTCGATAAATACCAGCTTGTACCTCACTTTTTTGGTCTAGCAGCTATCATTGCGGTCCGTGCCCTTTGCTCATGGGGACGAGAAATCGCAGGTTACCGCTGTGGCGAACAGATACGCGTCTATATCCGTCAGTTAATTTTAGACAAGCTGCGTGAGTTAGGACCTGCGTACATAAAAGGTAAACCGGCTGGAGCGTGGGCAACCTTGCTACTTGAACAAGTCGAAGACATGCACGACTTCTTTGCTCGCTACTTACCACAAATGTCTCTGTCCGTTTTGGTACCTTTCGTTATTTTGATTGTGGTATTCCCCGTTAACTGGGCTGCAGGATTAATCTTTTTAATCACTGCGCCACTTGTGCCTTTATTCATGGCACTAGTTGGGATGAAAGCGGCGGATGCAAACCGTAAGAACTTCAAAGCCTTACAACGCCTTTCGGGTCATTTTTACGATCGTTTGCAATCTATGACAACCATCAGACTGTTTGATCGTACAAAAGCGGAAACCGAGGTCATGCACGGTGCATCCGAAGTGTTCCGTACACGCACTATGGATGTGTTAAAGATCGCTTTCCTCTCATCAGCCGTGCTTGAGTTCTTTACTTCCATCTCGATTGCACTTACTGCGGTTTACTTCGGTTTTGCCTTCATTGGTGAATTGAACTTTGGCGACTACGGTGCAGGTGTCACGCTGTTTGCTGGCCTATTTATCCTTGTTCTTGCTCCCGAGTTCTATCAACCGCTACGTGACTTGGGTACCTTCTATCATGCTAAGCAACAAGCCGTAGGCGCAGCTGAGAGCATTGTAGAGTTTATTGAAACCGATGTTGAAACCGTCAACTCAGGTCAAAAGACCCTTGATAACGAAGATGATATTGTTATCCAAGCGCAAGATTTAGAAGTCTATTCGCCTGAAGGGCAGAAGCTCGTCGGTCCCATCAGCTTTTTACTCAATGCTAAGCAAACCGCCGCCCTTGTTGGCCCAAGTGGTGCAGGTAAAACCAGCCTAATCAATGCGATTCTTGGCTTCTTACCTTACAAAGGCTCGCTCACCATCAATGGTATAGAACGCAGTGAACTCTCTTTAGAGGATTGGCGAGAAAAGATCAGTTGGGTTGGTCAAAATCCTCTCCTCTTACATGGCTCGATTCGAGACAACATTACCTTGGGTAAATCCAATGTGAGTGACGAAAGAATCAACCACGCATTAGAAGAGTCATTTTCTGCCGAGTTTGTTAATCAACACGGATTAGATTACTCAATCTCCGACCGTTCAGGTGGTCTGTCTGTTGGTCAAGCGCAGCGCTTAGCTCTTGCTCGAGCGATGGTTCAAAATGGTAAGTTCTGGTTATTGGACGAACCGACCGCAAGCCTCGATGCGCGTAGTGAAAAATTGGTTATGCAAGGCTTAGAAAATCAAATTGACGGCAGATCTGCACTAATGGTCACCCACCAACTGACGCCACTGAGAAATGTCGACCAGATACTTGTCATGGAAAATGGACTTTTGGTGCAATCCGGCCATTTTGATACGCTCGCGCAAGAGCAAGGTCTATTCCAGTCAATGCTGCAAGCAAACCAAGCCTTAAACCAAGCGAATAAGGGGAACCTAGATGCGTGATTTACTTCCCTACTTAAAGCTATATAAGAAGCACTGGTTTGGCCTATCCCTTGGCATGCTACTCGCCTTTTTAACTGTAGCGGCATCGATTGGTCTATTAACTCTGTCAGGTTGGTTTTTATCAGCGGCAGCGGTTGCTGGCTTAACCATTGCTCGTGAAACCTTTAACTACATGCTACCGGGTGCCTTCGTGCGCGGCTTTGCGATGGGCCGAACTGCAGGCCGTTGGGGAGAGCGTGTCGTCAGCCATAACGCAACATTCAAACTCTTAACTGATCTGCGAGTCTTCTTCTTCTCGAAGTTAGCCCCTCTTATTCCGGGTCGAGTTTCGAACCTACGTGATGCTGACTTACTCAATCGCCTTGTCGCCGACGTGGATGCAATGGACCATGTTTATCTGCGTCTTATCAGCCCTATGGTTGTGGGTACTCTAGGTATTCTTGGTCTAACTGCTCTTGTTTGCTGGTTTGATAAAGATCTCGGCCTAACACTAGGTGCGATTCTAATGTCGCTTGTCCTTGCTTGGCCAGTCTTGTTTTATAAGCTTGGTAAACGAAACGGTAGCGAATTAACTCAGCACAAAGCTCAACTGCGAATCTCAACACTCGACTGGCTTCAAGGGTATAGCGAACTTACCTTGTTTGGTGCAGAAGAACGCTACCGTAATGCGATTCTTAGTGCTCAAGATAAGTTACTGAAAAATCAGTACTTCAACGCACACTTTTCTGGCATTGCTCAAGCACTGCTGATGTTAGCTAATGGCTGGACGGTCGTTCTCATGTTGTGGCTTGCCGCCGATGGTGTGGGCGGAAACACCCCAGACCCAATGATCGCGTTAGTCGCCTTCGCAACCATGGCAAGCGTCGAGTTACTCATGCCGATTGCCGGAGCCTTCCAGCATCTCGGGCAAACCTTGACGTCTGCTCGCCGACTGAATGACATCATTCTTTCCGAACCCGATGTTCAGTTCCCTGAAGAGCATCTTGATCACAGTGAAGAGTTCTCTATTGTTTATAACGATATTTCTTTCCACTATCCTGACAGTGATAGCCAAGTGATCTCCAATGTTGAACTGACCATTCCAGCGCAGCACCGTATCGCTATCGTCGGTCAAACTGGTTCAGGTAAGTCGACCTTGCTACAGCTGCTAAACCGCTATTGGGATGTGCAGCAAGGAACCATCGAGATAGCAGGCAAACCAATAGAACAATGGAGCGAAAGCCAGCTTCGCCAAGCAATCAGTGTCGTTAGCCAAAGGGTTGATATATTGAATGGCTCACTGCGCGATAACCTCGTGATGGCCAAACCACAAGCCGATGATCAAGAACTCGCTCAAGCACTCGAAAAAGTGGGTCTATCGAAACTGTTAGAAGATACGGCGCTCGACACTTGGCTGGGTGATGGCGGACGTCAGTTGTCTGGTGGTGAAAAACGCAGAATCGGTATTGCGAGAGCGTTACTCCACAATGCCCCTATATTGCTACTCGATGAACCGACCGAAGGTTTAGACAAACAGACTGAACAGCAAATGATGCAGCTATTCGAGCAGCATTTTAAAGGTAAGACGGTGGTATTCATTACTCACCGATTAGTTGACCTCGATAAAATGGACTCTATTTGTCTGATTGAGCAAGGCAGAATCGTAGAGCATGGCAGCCACAATGAACTGATGGCTGAGCAAGGACGTTACTACGCGCTTAATCAAACCTTATAAAAAGGCCAATTAATTAAAAAGACCCAGCGCGACTTCTCGTTGTTCTGGGTCTTTTTGTATATTTATACCTATGAGCCTAACAAGGGTAACAAGTTCTTGAACGAAACGTCTGATGAAGAGCCCATCTACCCTAGCCCATGCGTGCGCAACTGCTGTCTCGATGGAAACGATGTGTGCTTGGGTTGCTTTCGCACGCTTGAAGAAATTCTAAATTGGTCGCACTCCTCCAATGTAGAAAAGCAAGCTATCTTAGCCAAATGTAAAGAAAGAAGAGCACAAAACCACCGGTATTAACTTCAGTTCACACACACATTATTACTATTTCACCCTCTCAAAATTGACTCATTACCCTATTCTGCAAAACAAACTTCTCGTAAGATTCAAGCGCGCAAATAACTTTTGTTGATAGTCTGACAACAGCTCACGCCCTGACATTTCATCCAGGTGAAATCCTAGCGGTAACGACCATTTTTCCTTACAGTCACACTTATCAATAACGAAGAACAATTAAGTCAATGAATCAATAGACACCATGAAAGACCAATTAACGATTACTGTTTCGACTATCAATGGTTCCAAGCATTGGTATTTCAGCAAAACCATGCAGCGTCACTTTAAAACCGGCTTCGTTGTGGTTGTACTAGCAATCACCGCAACCGTGTTTCTCATTGATCATCTTTATTCTCAGGTTGGCGATGCAATGTTAAAGCAGTCAGAACTGGCAGAACATTCGCGAAATATCGGCCAAGAGTTGCAGAGCTTAAAGGCCCTTAAGTCTGAACTCGAAAACGATTTGTCCGAGCGAGAAGAACGTGTCCAATTGGTGTCGGAACGATTGGTTGACTTGGAAAAAGTCCTAGGCGTTGCTAATGAGAGTACCGAACACAGCTTAGATGCACGTTTAGATATTGCAGCCATTACCTCAAACGTCAGACTGGCGATGCTCAACCAGATTCCAAATGGATCACCTGTCGGCAATATCCGCCTTTCATCGGGCTTTGGTAAACGCATTCACCCGGTAACCAAAACGTCCAAGATGCACCGAGGATTGGATTTTGCGGCCAATACCGGAACTAAGGTTTACGCCCCAGCAGATGGTGTGGTTGAAGTCACTCGATACAGCAAGAAAGGTTCTGGCAACTTTTTACGTTTACAACATTCTTTCGGCTTTTCGAGCTCTTATTCGCACTTAAAAGGGTTCAAAGTCAAAAGCGGTGAGTTCGTCAAAAAAGGACAACTTATCGCTATTTCTGGCAATAGCGGACTCTCTTCTGGCCCCCACCTTCACTACGAGGTTCGCTTTGTTGGCAGAGCACTAAATCCTAGGTCATTCGTTGAATGGAACCTCAATAATTTTGAAGACATCTTTACTAAGGAACGACAAATACGATGGGAATCTTTAATCGAAACAGTAGAACAACGAGTAGCTCAGCAACTTCAACTATCATCGCCAAAGGATGTTCTGTTAGCGGAGAACTCAAGGTAGAAAGTGACATCCAAATAGATGGCATCGTAGAGGGTCAACTACATGTAGACGGCACCTTAATCGTTGCAGAAAGTGGCCGCGTGCGAGGAGAAATTTACGCTAAGCAGCTTATCGTCAACGGTATTCTTGATGGCAACTGCTATGTAGAACGTGTTCAAGTTCTTTCGAAAGGACGCGTCAGTGGCAAGATTTGGAGCAATAACCTGAGCATTGAACCCGGTGGTAAGTTCTTCGGTGAAGCGGCAGAGCTGCCTGAAAAAGAAGTCGTTAGTCTAAAGAGTCAATCAACTGAAGACCAAACCAAAACGTTCTCTAACCACAAAAGCGCTTAGCCCATCAATGACGTTTGTCGAAAGAAGTCACTTCGCTTTATTCAGTAATGATGTATTAGAGCTTCAAAATAAAAATCCGAGTGTTGTTCAACACTCGGATTTAGAGACGGTTTAAGTAAGAGTACTACTTAGCGCTGCTTATTGCGTGCGTTTGGTTTACCCGCACCTTTCTTAGGCTTGCGGCGAGATGGGTTATTGCTACGACCACCACCGCTGCTTACGCGCTCTTCGTGACGTTTAACCGCACGACGAATCTTCTGGCTACGAGAACGCTCACGCTTACGAGAAGTGTTCGCTTTGTTTTCATCAAGTAGCGTCTCTTTCTCTGGACGAAGTTCAACAAGCTCACGCAAGTAGTTTACTTCTTTCAGATCAAGCTCCATCCAACCGCCACGAGGCAGTTTCTTGTCTAGGTAGATATCACCGTAGCGAACACGCTTCAGACGGCTTACCGTCGTATCTTGAGATTCCCAAAGACGACGAACTTCGCGGTTACGACCTTCGTTGATTGCAACATAGAAAGTGTGGTTCATACCATCACCGCCCGCGTATACAACATCTTCGAAACGTGCCATGCCATCTTCTAGCTCTACGCCACGCACTAGGTTCTTAACCTTCTGCTCAGTTACTTCACCAAACACACGTACCAAGTATTCACGTTCAACTTGACGGCTTGGGTGCATTAGGCGGTTCGCAAGTTCACCGTCTGTAGTAAATAGCAGTAGACCCGATGTGTTCGCATCTAGACGACCAACAGAGATCCAACGAGAACCACGGATTTTAGGTAGACGGTCAAATACAGTTCGGCGACCTTCAGGGTCATGACGAGTACACAATTCACCTTCCGGCTTGTAGTACGCAAGAACTCGACAAACCACCTCTTCCTGAGCTTTCGCAGAAACAGTATGACCATCGATACGCACAATGGCGTTTTCATCTTCTAGTCGTTCACCAAGCTTAGCTACAACACCGTTCACACTCACGCGACCCGCTTTAATTAAAGCTTCAAGTTCGCGACGAGAGCCATGACCAGCTCGAGCTAATACTTTCTGTAATTTTTCGTTCATTTATCTACCTATGTGTCGTCTTCTCAGACGTCGAATAAACAAGTGCGACCCAAAATCGCGGCCGCACATTATCGCAAAAACTGTGGAGGAAATCACTAACTTTTGATTACTCAAAAGGGGTTGGATCACCCGAGCCTAAACGAGCGACCTTAGGTTCGTCATCACTAAAATCGATGACAGTCGTTGGCTGTTCGCCTAGGTAACCGCCGTTCAAAATACAATCAACAGCATGCTCTAGTTTATCGCGGATATCTTCAGGGTCTGATTCGGTGATGTCATTACCCGGCAAGATAAGTGACGTCGACATTAGAGGCTCACCCAGCGCTTCCAACAAATCCAAAGCAATACGGTTATCCGGAACACGAATACCAATCGTCTTACGCTTTGAATTCATCAAACGACGAGGCACTTCTTTTGTCCCTTTAAAGATAAATGTGAAAGGGCCAGGAGTGTTGTTTTTCAGCAGACGAAAAGCACCATTATCAACACGTGCATAGAGTGAAAGCTCAGAAAGATCACGACATAGTAACGTGAAGTTATGCTTGTCATCTAAGCGACGGATTTGACAAATTCTTTCCAGCGCCTGTTTGTTCTCAAGCTGACAGCCAAGGGCATAGCCTGAGTCGGTTGGGTAAACCACTACCCCACCATTTCGTATGATTGCTACAGCTTGGTTAATCAAGCGAGCCTGTGGGTTTTCTGGGTGAACGTAAAAAAACTGGCTCATTGTAATTCCTCAATATCGAGTCTCACGACTCTATAGTTAATTGGTATTGATTGAATCTGACTTAGAAGGCTCAATACCCCAATCTTTCCATACCGCTTCGACACCTGACGGTAACCAAAGGTTTCGTCCTAGCTCCATCCACGGCGACGGATAATGAAAGTCACTGCCTTGTGAGGCTAATAGTTTGTATTGTATAGCATAATCAGCCAAGTTGCGTCTTTCTTGTTGCCCTTGTTGAGGTTGAGCGACTTCCATCGCATCTCCACCCGCTTCAACAAAAGCGGCCAATAGGCGTTTGAGCCATTTAGCGGTCAAATCGTAACGCGCAGGATGAGCTAAAACCGCTTCGCCACCAGCGGCGTGAATTGCATCTACCGCATCTTTCATTGAACACCATGTCGGTGGTACATAGCCTGGGTTATTGCGCGTTAAATACTTTTTAAATACCTGCTGCATGGTTTTGGCATAACCATTATCCACCAACCACTTCGCAAAGTGGGCGCGAGTGACGGGCGCATCTCCAGCGATTAGTTTTACCTCTTCGAGCACCCCTTCTCTGGTCGCCTTTTCCAGTCTCTGGGCAATCAGCTCAGCACGAGATTCTCGATGGCTTTTCTGTTGGTCAATGAGAGACAACAACGCGTCGTTTGTCGGGTCGATATTAAGACCAACGATATGAATGTCTTTATTCTGCCAAACCGTCGAGATCTCAATACCATTAATCAGTTTGATCGGCAGATCATTGTCATTGATGTATTGATGCGCCAAATCCAAACCATCAACCGTATCATGATCAGTAATCGCTAATACTTCGAGGTTAAAGCTTAATGCTCTATCAATAAGTTCATTCGGAGGTAATCGTCCATCAGAGGCTGTGGTGTGGCTATGTAAATCAATTCTCATAATTTTGTTTTTTTAGTTGACTTTTTACCTCTGCACTAGTTAACTAGTACACAAATACGAAGTACCTGAATTTGGGCTCATTATGTTACAAGACATCAACCTAAAGCAAAACGCAAAAGTTAACGCTGATACGATTAATCGTAGCTCAGCTGACCTTGCTTGGTGGCGCACTTGGACAAGTTCTTGGTGGGCTAACGTGTACTTCTAAATTATAGATTTCATGTATATCAAGCCCGCTACCATAGCGGGCTTTTTGTTTTGTTGTCTGCCTCACACCTAAGTGCTTAAACAATCACCAGATTTGACCAAATCTTAATTGGGAGAACGTTTGCTTTATGCGACTATGTACGGCAGGAAGAAAAATTATTAAGAGAAAAGGAGGTCTTGTGAACAAGGCCATTAATATTCAAAAGCTAGGTAACCTTGAGCTGATTCGCACTACTGCACCCTACGCTCAAGATCCAACGCAGTTGTTCCATACTCTATGCGAGAACAAGACGGATAGCCTGTTGCTAGAGTCGGCCGAGATCGATTCCAAGCAAGATCTTCAAAGCCTGCTGATTGTCGACTCTGCAGTACGTATCGTCTGTTTTGGTCACACTGTCACTATGACCGCGCTGACTGAAAACGGTAAGCACCTACTTTCTCACTTAACTCTTAACATTAACGACGGTATTGAAAACCGTTTTGACGGAACAGAGCTTGTCCTTGAGTACACCTCTCCTTGCGATACGCTTGATGAAGATTCACGACTACGTGAAGCGTCTTCTTTCGATGCACTCAGACTGATTCAACACAGCTTCAACATTGAAGGGCTGCATAAACATGCGATATTTATCGGTGGTCTTTTCGCTTACGATCTTGTCGCCAACTTTGAGCCGTTAGGTAACGCGCAAGCGACCAATCAATGTCCAGATTACGTATTCTATGTCGCCGAAACTTTATTGGTTGTTGATCACCAAAAGCGAAGCTGCGACTTACAAGCGGCACTGTTTGCCAATGACCAACAAAAACCAACACTTGAAGCGCGTTTAGAAGAGATACGTCAAGCGTGTACGACACTAAAACAATTGCCGAATGCAGCACCTGTGACTGACACGACAGCAGTCCCGAGCATCTCTGATGAAGACTTCTGTCAAACAGTACGAGACTTAAAGCAATATGTCGTAAGGGGCGATGTGTTCCAAGTCGTACCGTCACGCCGTTTTACCTTGCCGTGCCCTTCTCCTCTCGCCGCATATAAAGAACTCAAGCAGTCAAATCCAAGCCCTTACATGTTCTATATGCAAGATGAGCTATTTACCTTGTTTGGTGCGTCACCTGAAAGTGCACTGAAGTACGAAACTCACACCAATCAGGTAGAAATTTACCCGATTGCTGGCACTCGCCGCCGTGGCAAACGCCCGAATGGAGAGATCGATTTCGATCTAGATTGCCGCATTGAATTAGAGCTTCGCACCGACAAGAAAGAAAACGCAGAACACATGATGCTGGTTGACTTGGCACGTAACGATGTTGCGCGTATTTCTGAAGCAGGCACCCGCCATGTCGCTGACCTACTCAAAGTTGACCGTTATAGTCACGTGATGCATTTAGTTTCTCGCGTGGTTGGTCAACTACGTAACGACCTAGATGCCCTGCATGCTTACCAAGCGTGTATGAACATGGGCACGCTAACAGGTGCCCCAAAGATTCGCGCAATGCAGTTGATTCGTGATGTGGAAGGTGCTCGTCGTGGTAGCTACGGTGGCGCAGTTGGTTACCTAACTGGTGAAGGTACATTAGATACCTGTATCGTGATTCGCTCAGCATACGTGGAAAACGGCATTGCACAAGTTCAAGCTGGTGCAGGTGTGGTATTTGATTCTGATCCGCAAGCGGAAGCAGATGAAACACGCGGTAAAGCTCAGGCAGTGATCTCTGCGATTCAAGCGGCTCATCAGCCAATTCAAGATAAGCAATAGGTGGAAGAGATGGCGAATATCCTATTTATCGATAACTTTGACTCTTTCACTTACAACCTAGTCGATCAATTTCGTTCCTTAGGTCATGAAGTCAAAATCTATCGCAACAATATAGCCGCTGACACGATTGAGTCAGCCGTTCAACAATTAGAAAACCCGGTCGTCTTGTTATCGCCAGGTCCCGGTGCACCTGCTGACGCGGGTTCTATGCCTGAAATCATTCAGCGCTTAAAAGGCAAAGTACCTATGATTGGTATCTGTCTTGGTCACCAAGCGATCGTTGAAGCGTACGGTGGTACCGTTGCTGGCGCCGGTGAAATAATTCACGGTAAAGTGTCGATGATGGAACACCAGAATCACGCGACCTATGCTCAATTGCCTTCTCCACTTGCAATAGCGCGTTACCACTCATTAGTCGCAACTCATGTGCCAGACTCGCTAACCATCACTGCTGAAGTTGATGACCTAGTGATGTCTGTAGTACAAGAAGAAGACAAGGTGTGTGGCTTCCAATTCCACCCTGAATCGATTATGACCACCTACGGCGCGACCTTATTGGCCAATGCGATTGAGTGGGCTCTAAAGAAGAACGACAAATAAGGAAGAATGTCATGGAACAGATTATCAACAAACTTTACGAGCAGCAGTCACTCACTCAAGAAGAGAGCCAACAGCTATTTGATGTCATCATTCGTGGTGAGCTAGACCCAATTCTAATGGCTTCAGCGCTAACAGCGCTAAAAATCAAAGGTGAAACCCCAGACGAGATTGCCGGCGCAGCAAAAGCTCTATTAGCCAATGCGAACCCTTTCCCTCGCCCGGATTATGATTTCGCTGATATCGTTGGCACTGGCGGCGATGGTCATAACACGATTAATATTTCGACGACTGCCGCATTTGTCGCAGCAGCTTGTGGCTTAAAAGTCGCTAAACACGGTAACCGTAGCGTATCGAGCAAATCCGGCAGCTCTGATTTACTGGACTCTTTCGGTATTAACCTAGCGATGAGTGCCGAAGATACTCGCACAGCAGTCGATGAGATCGGTGTGGCTTTCTTATTCGCTCCGCAATACCACGGCGGCGTTCGTCATGCGATGCCAGTACGTCAAACCATGAAGACGCGTACGATTTTCAACATCTTAGGCCCATTGATTAACCCTGCTCGTCCAAACATCGAACTGATGGGCGTGTACTCACAAGAGCTTGTGCGCCCTATTGCAGAAACCATGTTGCAAATGGGTATGAAGCGTGCGGCCGTGGTGCACGGTAGTGGTTTAGATGAAGTCGCAATTCACGGTGAAACGACAGTCGCTGAGATCAAAGACGGTGAGATTATTGAGTACACCCTAACCCCTGCGGACTTCGGTTTAGAATCTCATCCACTTGAAGCGATTAAAGGTGGCGATCCAGAAGAAAACAAAGCGATCATCACCAACATGCTGACGGGCAAAGGCACTGACGCTCAACTTGGCGCAGTTGCTGCCAATGTTGCCCTGCTAATGCGCTTATTCGGTCACGAAGATCTTAAAGCCAATACCCAACAAGCCATCGACGCGATGAATTCAGGTAAAGCTTACGAGCTTGTCAAAAAACTTGCCGCGCACGCGTAACCCAGAGCAAAAGGAAACATCATGACTGAGGTTAAAAATAAGCTATCCGAGCACGTTTCAGTAAAAGAAGCTGAAATGGCTGAAGTATTGGCAAAAATCGTTAAAGATAAATATCAATGGGTCACAGAGCGCAAAGAGCAACAGCCACTTGATACATTTAAAGACGATCTGACTGCTTCTGATCGCAGCTTCTACGATGCACTTAAAAGCCAAAACACGGTATTCATTACTGAGTGTAAAAAAGCATCGCCTTCGAAAGGTCTGATCCGAGATGACTTCGATTTAGATTACATTGCGTCGGTATACAACAACCACGCTAATGCGATTTCAGTGCTGACCGATGAGAAGTACTTCCAAGGTAACTTTGAGTTTCTGCCACAGGTACGCAAGCAAGCAAAGCAGCCTATCCTGTGTAAAGACTTTATGGTTGATAGCTACCAAGTTTACTTGGCTCGCCACTACCAAGCGGATGCGATTCTCCTGATGCTTTCAGTACTCGACGACCAAGAGTATGCTGAACTTGCTGAAGTTGCGCACTCACTTGAAATGGGCGTGTTGACGGAAGTCAGCAATGAACAAGAGCTGCATCGCGCCGTCAAGTTAGGCGCAAAAGTTATCGGCATTAATAACCGTAACCTGCGCGACCTTTCAACTGATTTGAATCGCACCAAAGAACTGGCTCCAACTATTCGTGAGCTCGCACCTGAAGCGACCATCATTTCAGAGTCTGGCATCTACACTCATCAGCAAGTGAGAGATCTGGCCACATATGCAGACGGCTTCCTCATTGGTAGCTCACTAATGGCTGAAGACAACTTAGAACTTGCAGTACGCAAAGTGACCTTAGGTGAGAATAAGGTATGTGGCCTGACTCACCCAGATGATGCCGCTAAAGTTTACAAAGCAGGTGCGATCTTTGGTGGCCTCATTTTCGTTGAAGCCTCTAAACGCTTCGTTAACCTAGAAGAAGCGCGCTTAACCATGAGTGGCGCACCGCTAAAGTACATCGGCGTATTCCAAAACCACGCCATCGAACAAATCACTGAGACCGCGGAGCAACTCGGTCTTACCGGTGTGCAACTGCATGGCGACGAAGACCAAGCCTTTGTTTCCGAGCTCAAAAGCAAGCTTCCAGAACAGATCGAAATTTGGAAAGCGTATGGTGTTAGCGAATCTATGCCAACGCTGATTACTGAGCATATCGACCGTCACTTATTGGACACTAAAGTTGGTAAACAAGTCGGCGGTACAGGCCTTGTATTTGATTGGTCACTGATTGGCGATCCATCTAAGGTCATGCTGGCAGGTGGAATCACTCCGTTCAACGCCCAAAAAGCCGCAAAGCAAGGTTGTCTGGGCTTAGACCTAAACTCCGGCGTGGAGTCTTCTCCAGGTAAGAAAGACGCGGAAAAACTTGAACAAGCTTTTGCAGCAATTCGAAACTACTAATTATTTATAGCGTGAGTGATAACTGGCGCTATCCCAAAATGAAGGATTTACACCATGGCTAAATTAGATGCCTACTTCGGCGAATACGGTGGGCAGTATGTACCACAAATTCTTGTCCCAGCTCTTGAGCAACTAGAGCAAGCGTTTATTGACGCGCAGGAAGACCCAGAGTTTCGCAGTGAGTTTATGACTCTACTGCAAGAGTACGCAGGCCGTCCTACCGCGCTAACACTTACGCGTAACCTAACTAAGGGCACGAAAACCAAACTGTACCTAAAACGTGAAGACCTCCTTCACGGTGGTGCACACAAAACTAACCAAGTATTAGGCCAAGCTCTGCTAGCCAAGCGCATGGGCAAAGAAGAGATCATCGCTGAAACCGGCGCGGGTCAACACGGTGTGGCTACAGCGCTGGCGTGTGCCCTACTTGGCCTTAAATGTCGCGTATACATGGGTGCCAAAGACGTTGAGCGCCAAAGCCCGAACGTTTTCCGTATGAAGCTAATGGGCGCAGAGGTTATCCCTGTGCACTCTGGCTCTGCAACACTCAAAGATGCTTGTAACGAAGCTCTGCGCGACTGGTCAGCAAGCTATGAAGACGCGCATTACCTATTAGGTACAGCAGCAGGTCCTCATCCATTCCCAACCATCGTTCGCGAATTCCAACGCATGATTGGTGAAGAAACTAAGAACCAAATTCTAGCGCGCGAAGGCCGCCTACCTGACGCAGTGATTGCCTGTGTGGGTGGTGGTTCGAATGCCATCGGTATGTTCGCTGACTTTATTGAAGAAGAAACTGTTCGCCTAATCGGTGTTGAGCCTGCAGGTAAAGGGATCGATACTGACCAACACGGTGCACCTCTGAAGCACGGTAAAACGGGTATCTTCTTTGGTATGAAAGCACCATTGATGCAAGATGAAAATGGTCAGGTTGAGGAGTCTTACTCAGTATCAGCAGGTCTCGATTTCCCATCAGTTGGTCCGCAACACGCGCACCTTAACGCCATTGGTCGCGCTGAATACGACAACGTCACAGATGATGAAGCACTAGATGCGTTCCAAGAGTTGGCTCGTAGCGAAGGTATCATCCCTGCTCTTGAATCATCTCACGCTCTTGCACACGCACTGCGTATGGCTCGTGAGAACCCAGAGAAAGAACAACTACTAGTGGTAAACCTATCTGGTCGCGGCGACAAAGATATCTTCACTGTACATGACATTCTGCAACAAAAAGGAGCGATCTAATGAACCGTTATGAAAAGCTATTCGCGCGCCTAAACGATAAAAACCAAGGTGCTTTCGTTCCGTTCGTAACAGTTTGCGATCCGAACCCTGAGCAGTCTCTAAAAATCATGGAAGCTTTGGTTGAAGCTGGCGCTGATGCCCTAGAGCTTGGTATTCCATTCTCTGACCCGCTAGCGGATGGCCCAACGATTCAAGGCGCGAACATTCGTGCACTAGATTCTGGTGCAACACCTGATATCTGTTTCGAGCTAATTGGTCAAATTCGCGCTAAATACCCAGACCTTCCAATTGGTCTGCTGATGTATGCAAACCTTGTCTACTCTCGTGGTATTGAAGACTTCTACCAGCGCTGTGCAAACGCCGGCATCGACTCAGTTCTTATTGCAGATGTTCCGACTAATGAAAGTGAAGAATTTGTCGCAGCCGCTAAAAAGCATGGTGTTGAACCAATTTTTATTGCGCCACCAACCGCTTCCGACGAAACTCTAACCCAAGTGGCGAAACTAGGCGGTGGTTACACTTACCTACTCTCGCGCGCAGGGGTCACTGGTGCAGAAACCAAAGCAAACATGCCAGTCAGTACGTTACTTGAGCGACTAAACCAATTTGATGCGCCTCCAGCGCTATTAGGCTTTGGTATTTCTGAACCTGAGCAAGTAAAGCAAGCTATCGATGCGGGAGCAGCAGGCGCTATTTCTGGTTCGGCCGTTGTGAAGATCATTGAAAACAATATTGAACAGCCAGAAACTATGTTACAGCAGCTCGCAAATTTTGTTTCATCCATGAAGACTGCGACACAAAAGTAACGTGTTAGCCATCTAAACATCTATGAGATCGATTTCTTAACAAACAGAGAAATCGATCTTTTTTTTAACATTTGCCCTCCCCATCCCAGCATTCAAATACCAAATGATTCTATAAAATCCAATTCACCAAGCTCTTGCATTCCTTTTGGGCAAACGTTTGCTAACGGCTAAAAAATTGTCAGCTATCAATAAATCTGTTTTTAAATCCAACTCTCACTATCGACACGTATTGCCAATTGTAAAAATAACGTGTAAAAAGCTAGGCGAAATTATTAACCATGTTCGAGTTTTAACTCAGATGGTAATTCTGGATATTTAAATTTTATTAGCACAGAGGTTATGGAAGTGTTAAAAGAAAAGAGTTTGCTAAGCAATATTGGTGTGCAAGTTGTCATCGCCATGATTATCGGTACTGCCGTTGGTGCCTTCATGGGCGAGAGCGCGACAATGTTCGCTCCGCTAGGTGCGATCTTCATCAACCTAATTAAAATGCTGGTTATCCCATTGGTAGCCGTTGCACTGATTTCTGGTGCTGCGGGCCTTGGTAATAGCCAATCAGCAGGTAAAGTGGGCGTAGTGACTTTGGGTTACTTTGGCCTAACGTCTGCGCTAGCGGTAGCACTAGCCCTATTTATGGGTGAAGTATTCCAGCCTGGCATGGGCATCGACGTATCTGGCGTTGAGGGTATGTTCTCAGCTGAATACGCTTCAAAAGGTGAACTTCCAACTTTCTGGGCGACCATCACTGGTATGATCCCAACCAACGTTTTCCAATCACTGAATGAAGCAAACATCCTACAGATCCTAGTATTCTGTATGTTCTTTGGTATTGCGATTTCTAAGCAAGCTAAAGAAAAACGTGAGCCAATCATCAACGGTGTAAACGCTATCGTTGACGCAATGGTTTGGATGATCAACAAAGTGATGATCATTGCACCAATCGGCGTATTTGGCCTAATGGCTGAAGCCGTTGGTACGTTTGGTTTTGGCGCGCTAATGGTGGTGTTCAAGCTATTCGTTGTTTACGTTGCTGCGATTCTTATCTTCGGTTTTGTTGCTTACCCTCTAATGGTGCACATCTTCACTAAAACTTCTGCGAAGAAGTTCCTAGTCGCGATGAAGAAGCCTCAAGCAGTTGCGCTATCAACAGCGTCATCTATGGCAACGCTACCAGTAACACTTGACACCGTTGAACACGAGCTAGGTGTTAAGAACACTACGGCATCGTTCGTTCTTCCTCTAGGTGCAACCATCAACATGAGCGGTAACGCAATCTACTACGGTTTGGTTGCAATCTTCTTTGCTCAGCTATTCAACATTGATCTAGGTATGGGCGCGTACATCGCGATCATCGTTACCTCTACACTAGGTGCGGTAGGTCAAGCAGGTGTTCCTGGTCCATCTTTCCTAGTGGTTGCAGTACTTCTAGCGGCCGGTATTCCAATCGAAGGTCTACCACTACTGTTCGCTCTTGACCGTATCTTCGACATGATTCGTACAGCACTTAACATCACCGGTGATGCAGCGTGTGCAGTTATCGTTGATGCACTAATCGAAGACGAAGCAAAAGAAGCTGAACTGCAAAAGCAACAAGCGTAAATTCTCTTTGTTCTAGATAGACAAAAGCCACTCAAACGAGTGGCTTTTTTAATTCTATTCCTTACTAATCTATACGCTCAAGAAGTAGCTCAAATAGGCGGTCTCTCTTTTATAGCCTAATGATTCATAGAGGCTTTGTGCTACAACATTATCATGGGCGGTTTCTAAACTAAGACCATTCGCTCCGGTTTCTATCGCATGTTGTGTAGCGGCATTCATTAATGCTCTGCCTACTCCGCCCGAACGCCCACTCTCGGTCACAAACAGATCGTTTAAAATCCAGCTACGTTGCGCTGACACAGACGAGAAGCTTGGGTAAAGCTGGGTAAAGCCCAACGCCTCACCATCGGCATTCACTGCTAAAAACACTACGGATTCATCGTTATGAAGTCTTTCATTGATGTAATGATGAGCGAGTTTTAGGTCGCTCTCTTGGCCGTAAAAAACTCGATACTGATTGAATAGGTCGGCAACTAAGTCTAGTTGCTCCACGGTTGCCCTAATAATACTAGTAGTCAATTTTATCCTCACACTCCTTGTTTCTAATGCTTTAAATAGTGTCAATCGACTCAACAAATCTCAACGCTAAATGCGAAGTTTAAAAGGCATGTCTCAAAGCTAAGCCTTTGATCTTCACCTCGCCCAAACAATCAGTTGAAGTACGGTCTGGATTGATCACTTTAGATGTTTAAGTAAGGCGTCGCCAATCGATGGATATTCACTTTTGCTCCCAAGCGTGCAGCAAGAAGATACATACCAGCAATTTTTCTATGTAAGAACAGCGCATCTGCCGGAGGGGTGTGCCAGTAGTCTTGCTCCATACTTAATATCGTTCCGGCCTCTCTTAAACGCATAGCTAAGCCACTGGCTCTGAAATCATACTCTTCATCCACCAACATAGGCTCACAGGCAAGTTCAACTAAGTTAAGTATGGCTTGGCGCTGATCCGGTAAAATGTCCTGACTGAAGAAGCCGATTTGCTCCAAGGCATAATTCAAACCCGACTCACTCCCCTGCACCACCGAAGAAAATGCCTTGCGATACCCGTCACTGAATCTGTCGCTGTATTCTCGTGTCGCACCAAAATCGAGCAAACCAATCTGCTTTGTTTCCGGCATATAAAGGTAGTTAGCAAAATTGGGGTCAGTCTGAACCATCTTGAAGTCGAACAACTCTCTGAACATCAACTCAAGCAGTCGATGCATCACAAGGTCTCGCTCTGATTGTTTTAAGCTACCGGCATGTTCTATCGATATACCCTCAAGGAAGTCCATCGCTAAAACAGATTCTGAGGTTATCTCACTATGAATATTAGGTACCACAAAGTGATCGGTATTTTGCAGGGCTTGATGATAACGTTGTGCAAAGTTCGCTTCTCGCTGGTAATCAGCTTCATCGTGCAGCTGTTTTTTCGCTTCTTCAAGTAAGCCCTTATAATCAACAGACTCTGGAATCAGGCCAACGATACTGAGCAATGTCCCCACGTTATCGACATCACTATCGATGCTTTTTCTGATTCCCGGATACTGAACTTTCACGGCCAACTTTTCACCATCATCGTTATAGGCTTGGTGGACCTGACCGATAGAGGCACTGGCTACAGGCTTGAAGTTAAAAGCAGCAAACTGGAGCTTCCAATCTTCCCCTAGCGCACCTTCTAACACCTGATTGAGCTGCTTAGCGGGTAGCGGGTCAGCATCCGAGCGAAGCCTTGCGAGAATATCAGCGAGTTCTGGCTCAAGAACGTCGCCCGCATCCATAGATAGCATTTGACCTAGCTTCATTGCAGCGCCACGTAAGTGTGCCAGCTGTTCGGTGAGTCTTGAGATATTCGCTGGTGTCAAAATTAGATCTTTCGCTTTAGGCCTTTGACCTTTTGCTAACTGCTTAGTCCCTTCTGTTAAAACATTACCTGCAACGCGAGTAGCAAGTGACGCAAGTTTTCCGAAGCGTGAGATTCGATGGGTAGGAATGTTTTTCTGTTTTGTCGACATAAACTATCTCTTTAATGATTCTCTCTTGTATACGCTCGAAAGGACTACATGGGCTTAACTCGTGCCGATTTATTCTCAGCTAAGGTGCTTAAATTGGAGTTCAACCAAGCGTTGATACAACTCGCAGCTACCCATCAATTGTTTATGGTTACCGACATCAACCAACCTTCCGTGGTCAAATACCGCGATCTTATCGGCGTGTTGGATGGTAGAAAGTCGGTGAGCAATAATAATGGTTGTTCGATTGCGCATAAGCTCATCTAACGCTTGTTGGACATGATGTTCACTCTCACTGTCAAGCGCACTTGTCGCCTCATCAAGCAATAGGATACTTGGATCTTTTAAGATGGCTCGCGCAATAGCAATACGTTGACGTTGGCCACCAGATAAGCGTACGCCTCTCTCGCCCAAAAAACTCTGATAGCCTTCCGGTAGTTTCATAATAAAGTCATGGGCATGCGCTTTCTTGGCTGCTTCAATCACCTGCTCATCAGTGGCATCAGGGTTTCCGTAACGAATATTGTAGTAAACATCATTACTAAACAATGCAGGTTGCTGGGGAACAAGTGCCATCCGTTCACGTAACTCACTCGGCGCAAAGTTTCGCACGTCCACCCCACCAAACATCACTTCCCCCTGTTGTGGGTCATAAAAGCGCTGCAGCAACTCAAACAGCGTACTTTTGCCTGCTCCTGAAGGCCCAACTAGTGCCAGAACTTTGCCTTCTTCCGCTTGCAAGCTTAACTGGCCTAATGCGGGAGTATCTGGCCGCGAGGGATAATGAAACGTCACATCTTTGAAGCTCACTTCGGCTGTCAAAGATGGCGAAGGCTTGGTCGACATTTTCGGCGCGACAATGTCACTTTTCACCTGAAGGATTTCTACTAATCGTTCTGTTGCACCGGCGGCTCTTTGTAGCTCTCCCATCACCTCAGAAATCGTTGCCAACGAAGAAGCAACCATAATCGCATAGAAGACAAAGGCACCTAAATCACCCGCCGACATTGTGCCGTTGATGACATCGCTGCCACCCACCCATAGCATGCCGGAAATGGCACTGAACACGATAACAATCACACCAGAAATCAAGATCGCACGTTGCTTTACGCGTTGTCGGCCAATGTCATACGCTTTCTCAACCTCTTGAGAGAAGTAGTTTTTTTCTTCAGCTTCCCGACTATAACTTTGCACCGTTTTAATATGCTCTATCGCTTCGCCAGCATAGCTACCCACATCTGCCATCGAGTCTTGGCTTTGACGAGACAGCGCGCGGACTCGTCGGCCGTAAAACAGAATAGGCACCAGAATAAACGGCACTGACGCCAACACAATGAGGGTCAATTTGATGTTGGTGGCAAACAGCATAATGATAGCGCCAACACACATTAGCGCGCTGCGCATCGCCATCGAGAACGAAGAGCCAATAATGCTTTGCAGCAAGGTGGTATCGGTGGTGATACGAGACATGATGTCACCGCTGCCATTGGTCTCAAAGTAGCTTGGATGAAGCGTGACAATATGATTGAACACGGCTAAGCGGATATCAGCACTGACTCTTTCTCCCACTGACGACACTAAATAGAAGCGAAAGAATGTACCGATTGAGATAAGAACCGTAACAATCAGAATAAAGCCAATAGCACTACCGAGCTCAGACGTTGATTGCTGAGCAAAGCCTTGGTCGATCAATATTCTCACACCATGGCCAACGGTTAGCGTTAACGACGCCGTAAAGATCAGGGCAAGCAATGCTGCGCCAACTTTTACTCGATAAGGCTTAATGAACTCTAATAGCTCAAAAAGGATTCCAAGGTTCTTCTTGGTGGCTTGGGGACTCTCTGATTCGAGATTTGATGCTGATTGCATTTAGATACCTTTTCACCATACGTTAGCGCTCTAACATAAGTTATTGGGGCATATATAACTTTCGCAAGTGATCAGGGTGAATTGTGTGCGTTGTGATACACCGACTAGCGATCAGGAGCCACAAAAAAGCCCGACCGAAGTCAGGCTTTTGAAATCACAACCGCGAACTCATTATAGGAAGTGGAATGTCGCGTTTAGAGAGAAGTTCTTCACGTCTTCTTCTTTCATCGAGAATACGTTGTAGCTAGCGCCTAGAGAGATAGGGCCCATTACGAAGTACTCAGCACCCACACCGTACATCATGTCGATCTCGTCTTCTTTAAAGTTGCCGCCACTTAGCTCGTAAGAATGCAGACCCGCTTTTGCATATACGTGCAGTGGACCAAAATCAATGCTTGGTTTTGCTGCAAAGTAAACCGCTGAACCTTCTAGATCACGAATTACGCCACCGTAATTAACGCCATCAAAATCGCCAAAATTTTGGTAACCCGCTTCCAGGCCGATGAATGGCAGAATACCTGTACCAACGTGTACGTTGTATGACGTTGATGACTCATTGCCCAGATCCGCCTGACCTACACTTGCGCTACCGTAAATCCAAGAATCAGCAGAAGCTGTAGCTGATGCGCCGATTAGAGCTAGCGCTAGTAGTGTCTTTTTCATAATAAACCTTCTCTAGTTATTTAAAACAGAGGCTCGCTGCGGCAAACCTCTGCCAGTATAGTCAAAATTCCGATTGATACCCAATAATTATGCAACTAATGTGCCTAACAAGCGTCTATAGCCATTTTCACACGTTTATCTGATACTGGGTAAGGTGTTCCAAGTTGCTGCGCAAAATAGCTTACTCGCAACTCTTCGAGCATCCAGCGAACCTCTTTAACATTGTCAGGGACCGCGACACCTTTTGGTATTTTGTTCAGCAACTCTTTGTAATCATTAGTTACTGACTCAATTTTGAGCATGTGCAAACGATCTTTGTTTGGATCGATTGGTAGCTTCTCCATTCTACGTTCTATTGCTTTCATGTACCGTAAAATATCTGTCAAACGTTTCCAGCCACATTCGGTTGCAAAGCCTTTAAAGATCAAGCTTTCAATCTGAGCTTTGATATCAGACAGCGCAAACGCCATCGTGAAGTCTATTTTACCTTTTAACTTCTTATTGATGTTAAATGCGGTTGTCAGAATAGTCTCTACTTGTTGAGCGATTTCCACCACAGTGTCACCTAATTCCGCTCGAACGTGCTCTTTTAGCACTTCAAACTGTTCTGGTTCCCAAACGATGCCACCCTTCTCTTCAATAAGTTTATCTACACCACAAGCGATACAGTCATCGATGAGATCAAGTACTTTGCCATAAGGGTTAAAGTACAAGCCAAGCTTCGATTTATTCGGTAGATTCGAGTGCAAATACTTAATTGGCGATGGTACGTTGAGCAAGATTAAGCGACGCTGACCTGCTTTCATGGCAGTGACTTGCTCATACTCAGTTTCGTAAAGCTTAATCTCGACACTATCTTTACTATCAACAAGCGCTGGATAGGCTTTTACATCGTAGCCGCCACGTTTTTGTTGATACACTTTAGGTAACTCACCAAAGCTCCACGTGTGCAGACCTTGCTGCTCGATATCATCATCGGCAACCTTAGATAAAGTCTCTTGAACCTTGTCTTTTAAGCTCTCTTTAAGTTCGTGTAGGTCACGGTTTTCTTTCAGTTTGCGATTGCGGTGATCCACAGCTCGGAACGTCACCTTCAAGTGTTCTGGCACTTGGTCAAGCTTCCAATCTTCACGCAGTACTTCGACACCCGTCATACGGCGTAGCTCTTTCTCTAACGAGTCTAAAAGCGGAGCTTCCATCGCTGTTGCTCGCGCTAAAAATGCATCCGCGTAGTTTGGCGCAGGAACAAAGTTTTTGCGGATGGTCTTTGGCAGAGACTTAATTAAGCTCACCACCAATTCGTGGCGAAGCCCAGGGATCTGCCAATCAAAGCCACCCGGCTCGACTTGGTTAAGAATCGGCAACGGTAAGTGAACCGTCACACCGTCGTTATCTTCACCCGGCTCAAATTGGTAGCTTAGCTTGAGCTTAAGTCCATTCTGATGCCAGAAGTTTGGATAATCGAGGTCGGTAACATGACTCGCATCCCCTTTGAACAGCATCTCTTTTTCAAAGTTGAGCAGTTCACTGTTTTCTTTCGATGCTTTCTTCCACCAAGTATCAAAGTGCTTGCCAGATACCACTTCAGTACCGACACGTTGATCATAGAAATCAAACAGCTCATCGTCATCAACCAAGATATCGCGGCGGCGAGACTTGTGCTCTAGCTCTTCAACCTCGCGCAGTAGCTTGCGGTTTTGCTTAAAGAACGCATGTTTGGTTTCCCACTCACCTTCAACCAGTGCGCTACGAACAAAAATCTCTCGACTTACTGATGGGTCAATGCTGCCATAGTTCACTAGTCGTTTAGGTACAATTGGCACACCATAAAGCATCACTTTTTCATGAGCCATAACAGCAGCGCGCTTCTTCGACCAATGCGGTTCACTGTAGCTGCGTTTAATCAGGTGTTTTGCCAAAGGCTCAATCCACTCAGGCTGAATCTTGGCAATAATTCGACCCCATAGCTTGGACGTTTCCACCAGCTCAGCGGACATGATCCATTTTGGCTGCTTTTTGAATAGGCCAGACGCAGGGAAGATATGGAAGCGAGCATTACGCGCACCTTGATATTCATTCTTCTCTTGGTCTTTGATACCGATATGCGATAGCAAGCCAACAAGAATCGCTGAGTGCACGCCTTGGTACGAAGCAGGCTCATCATTAAGTTTGAAATCCATCTCACGCATTGATTGATGGATTTGGAAGTAGACGTCTTGCCATTCACGGACACGCAAGTAGTTTAAGTAATCTTGCTTACACTGCTTACGGAACTGATTACTAGACAACGCTTTCTGCTGCTTCTGGATGTAGTCCCACAGGTTCACAAACGTCAGGAAGTCTGATTCTTCATGGAAGAAACGTTTGTGCTTGTCATCTGACGATTGCTGCTTATCGCTTGGGCGTTCACGCGGATCTTGAATCGATAACGCCGAAGCAATGATCATCAATTCTTTGGTTGCACCGTATTTTGGCGATTCTAAAACCATACGAGCTAAACGTGGGTCGATTGGCAAACGTGCAAGTTGACGACCAATAGAGGTCAAACGTTTCTTACTACCTTGAGAAGCTGGCTCTTTCGCTTCCGCATTGATTGCACCTAACTCTTCGAGCAGGCGGACACCATCTTGGATATTACGTTTATCCGGCGCTTCAACAAATGGGAAGGCTTGAATATCACCCAGCCCAAGTGCCGTCATCTGCAAAATAACCGACGCTAAGTTGGTGCGTAAGATTTCTGGATCAGTAAACTCTGGACGTGACTCAAAATCGTCTTCAGAGTACAGGCGAATACAGATACCCTCTTCAACACGACCACAACGACCTTTACGCTGATTGGCACTCGCTTGAGAAACTGGCTCAATCGGTAAGCGCTGAACCTTAGTGCGGTAGCTGTAACGAGAAATACGCGCTGTACCTGGGTCAATGACGTATTTAATGCCCGGAACGGTCAACGATGTTTCAGCAACGTTGGTTGCGAGTACGATTCGACGCCCCGCATGAGGTTGGAAAATCTTGTTCTGTTCACCCGCAGACAAACGCGCATATAGCGGGACAATTTCCGTCGACTTCAAATTACGCTTACTCAGCGCATCAGCCGTATCACGAATCTCACGCTCACCATTCATAAAGATCAGGATGTCACCTAAACCTTCATCGCACAGTTCATCAACGGCTTCAAAAATACCGTCAAGTTGGTCACGATCGACGTCATCATCACCGCGAAGTGGACGGTAACGTGTTTCAACTGGGTAAGTTCGACCCGACACCTCGATAATCGGCGCATTATCAAAGTGCTTAGAGAAACGCTCAGGATCGATGGTCGCCGAGGTAATGATCACTTTTAGATCTGGGCGACGCGGAAGTAACTCTCTTAAGTAGCCCAAAATGAAATCGATATTCAGGCTGCGCTCGTGCGCTTCATCGATAATGATTGTGTCGTATTGGTTGAGAAAACGGTCATGTTGAATCTCTGCCAACAAGATACCGTCCGTCATCAATTTAACTTGGGTATTTTCAGAGATCTGATCGTTAAATCGAACCTTGTAACCAACAAATTCACCGAGTTTGGTTTCCATCTCTTCTGCAATACGATTCGCTACAGAACGAGCAGCCAGACGACGAGGCTGCGTATGGCCAATCAAACCAAACTTACCACGGCCAAGTTCAGCACAGATTTTCGGCAACTGGGTGGTTTTACCTGAACCAGTTTCACCGGCAACAATCACCACTTGGTTTTCTTCGATCGCCTTAGCGATGTCATCTTTTTTCTGACTTACCGGAAGAATTTCAGGGTATTCAATGGTAGGGGTATAGCTACCGCGCTGCTCAGCATCCATCATGGACTTAGCGATATCTAATGCGATCTCGTCGAAAACAGCGTTTCTCGCGGCATCTTTCTTAATTTTATTTGCACCGGAAATACGCTTACTTAAACGGAATCTGTCTTTGATCATGCACTGGTTAAGTGCTTTGCGAAGTGACGCCGCATTATTGGCCTGAGCTTTACCCTCAGCTGCGGTCGATTTTTCTGGCTGTGACGAAGTCAAAGCGTTACCTATTCTTTTTATCGATAAAACTGCGTGAATTGTATCACATAAGGGCTAGAACAAGATAACGGAAAGCGGCGTTCAGGGACTAATTGAAGCCAAAGGGATTGGTTCGCGCCAATCCCTTTTTTATCGTTTTAAGTCAAAGCTTATCATGCTGGTGTAACAACTTTGCGCGCATTGCCCGCAACCTTTGCATTTGGCAGCGTCAATTAGGGGTTTGGCGTCGTCTTGCCATTGCAACGCATTGTAAGGGCAACTGTCTTCACAACTGCCGCAATAACCGTATAGGTTTTCGCAGCTGTTCGAGATAGTTGCCATCAAACCTGTAGACTCTGTTTGGTTTGAAAGCGCTAACGTTGGGCACACCGACTTGCACTCTCCGCATAAATCGCATGCCGAATAACTGATGTCTAGCGCGGCAACGCCATCGATCATTTCAATGATTTGACTTGGGCACGCAGAGGCACACTTACCACAACCATCGCACAGCCTTGTGAACATCGACTCTTCCACCGCACACGGCGGTCTCGCCTTAACACGAGGCTCTTGAGCTTGTTCAATTGGCGCGCGACGAAACGAAAACAGGCGGCGCTTGCTTAGATCTACCGATTCAGACTGGCGCATCCGAGTAATCTCTCTTCGTTGGCACAACCACTTGGTATTGCTCACTTAAGGATTGGAGTAGCGCTTCAGTTAGCTCGGATAACTTTAAGTACGGCGTCAGTGTTGCCGCTTTTTTGAAACGCTTAATGAAAAAGCCAAACCACGTCATTAGGTGTTCGCTGAGCATTTCAGTCGCCAATTTTTGTTGGTCAGCCTCAATCAACATACCCAACACCATCAGCATCAAACCGACCTGATCTTCTGGTTCACGTTGTTCAGATTCCAAAGAGAATCTGCAACGCTGCAAGAAGTAGCGATATTCGATAGTCGATTCACCAAACAACACCGCTTCTTTGTCGAGATAGGCAGAACCCCAAGGCGGCGCTGGCATTTCACCAATACCAGAAAACAAACGATCGTGCTCCAATTGCAGCACCTCTTCGCTCTCATTTTGAAAGCTTCGTAGCATATTGTTAAGCGCTTCGATTGGGGTATCGGTATTGCTCAACAATGTATCAAGATTCGCCGCTGAGTAATCTTTTGGCTGGTAGTAAAACAGTGCACCAAACAGCTTAAGAACGATGCTGGTATCTTGTGGTTCAAGTTGAGAAATTTGCATGAAGTACCTTTGATGACTGGTGTTTTTATTCTTCTGTTCAATGAAACGGAATAGAGGTGGGACGAACACTCGCCCCACTCTATTAATGGTTATCAGTACAAATAACGATTATTAGTACAAACCAGATGTAAAGTGCATGCCGTAGAACACGTTGCGACCTAGAATCTCTGCAACGAACAAGGCAACGAATGCCACGATAACCAGCAAGTTCTTCTGACGACCTTCTGCGGTAAACAACTCAGCGGATACCCAAAGAGCAGCAGCAACCACAAGCAACAACACATGACCAGCAACATAACCAGATAGCATTGTGATTTGATCCAAGCCACTGTGAATCGCCGTTGAGATACCTGCAAAGTAAATCGTCTGCATTACTGAGAACGCAAGGTTCAGCGCAATCAGACTTACGCCAGCCCACATTAGGCGACGATTGGTTTTCTCAGCCGTCACGTCCAATACATTGATCAGCGTGTAACCGAACATCAGACCCGAAGTCACCACCGTGAACCAAAACGCAACCGTGGTCATTGGAGAGTACCATGCTGGTACCGTTTCGATTTGGTAAACATTCGCCATCGCGAACATGAAAATCACGCCAACCGCGATAGACAACCAGTTCACGATTTTACGAACGCCTTCGCTGCCGATTTTTAGAATCGTCAGCAACCAGTACAAACCCGCTAGAGACAGAAAGCTTGCGCCCGTTAAGATCTCGTTAGATAGCGCCGCACTACCAACACGGTTTAATGCGTTGAACGCACGAAGTGGACTACCCAAGTGAGTGGTTGAGAACAAGAAACCCAACCCCATCACAACCAAAATAGCGAAACGAGCGATGTTCATACGAGGTTCTGTCACACGTGGTGGCTTACCGAATTTCTCGAACGCATTAACCGTTAGGTGCGCGCCAACCGCTGTTTGAGCAAGAACCGTAAAGGCAACTAATGGTGCTTCGTATAACATTATTTCACCTCTCTTGGATTCTGTAGGAAACCAGTGCGATCATTGGTTGGACGACCATTTGGATTTAGCTTCACGATCAGGTTCGGGCTGGTAATACGAGAATCAGGCAGTGGTGCCACATCCGCATTTGAACCGTATTTCGCACGTAGCTCGTCAATTGGACCAAACTCAATCGCACGCAGTGGACAGCTATCGACACACACTGGCATTAAGCCTTCTGAGACACGTTCGTAACAGCCATCACACTTGGTCATATGACCTTTTTCTTCGCTGTATTGAGGCGCGCCGTAAGGACATGCCATGTGACAAGATTTACAGCCGATACACACGCTTTCATCGACAACAACAAAGCCGTCTTCTTCACGCTTGTGCATTGCACCTGATGGACAAACCTTGGTACACGCTGGGTTAGTACAGTGGTTACAAGAAATCGATAGGTAGTACGCGAACACGTTTTGACGGAACGCGCCGTTTTCTTCCGTCCAGTTGCCGCCTACGTATTCGTAAACACGACGAAAGTTACGGTCGATACCCAGATTTTTGTTGTCTTTACAAGAGAGCTGACATGTTTTGCAGCCAGTACATTTGCTTGAATCAATGTAAAAGCCATACTGCTTCGCTGTGCTCATTATTTAGCCCCCATTTTCTTAATTAGCGTCACTTCAACGAGGTTGGTATGGCTCGGGTTTGATTTTGCCAACGGGCTTGGACGTTGTGTCGTCAGTACGTTGATTGAACCCGCTTGGTCAACACCTTTACCATTTGGTGAGTACCATGCGCCCTCACCTAAGCCAACGATGTGTGGCATGATGCGTGGGGTTACTTTTACGCGAACGTTCATTTCACCAAACTTGCTGCGCACGCAAACCAAGTCACCGTTATCGATGTTGCGTGACGCTGCATCAATTGGGTTGATCCAAAGTTCCTGTGGTGCGGCTGCTTTTAGGATGTCGACGTTGCCGTACGTAGAGTGCGCACGAGCTTTGTAGTGGAAACCCGTTAACTGAAGTGGGTACTCTTTACGATCAGGAGAATCCCAGCCATTAAACGTCGAAACGTATTCTGGTAATGGCTTGATCGATTCATCTTCGTCCAATTCCCATTCTTCGTTGATCTTCGCTAACGTCTCTGAGTAGATCTCAATCTTGCCCGAAGGCGATGGCAATGGATTCGCTTCTGGGTCACGGCGGAAGTCTTCATACGCCACGTGTGGACGGTCGAATTGCTTCTTATAGATACCCTGCTTTCTCATCTCATCGTAAGACGGTAGGTTTGGATCGTTGTTTTGTTTAACGGTCTGAGCATACATCCATTGCAACCACTCTTCTTGAGTGCGACCTTCGGTAAACTCATCAAACACGCCCATGCGTTTCGCCACACCAGACATGATGTCGTAGATAGGTTTGCATTCGAAACGAGGTTTAATCGCTTGGCTTGCAAAAATGAAGTAAGGCATCGACGCAGCAGCACCATCCATACAGAAATCCGATTGCTCAGACGTTGTACAGTCTGGCAGTACGATATCGGCATACTTCGCAGAAGACGTCATGTGGTTGTCGATCACAACAATCATTTCACACGCTTTTTCATCTTGAAGAATATCGTGCGTGCGGTTGATATCTGAGTGTTGGTTAATCAGACAGTTACCTGCGTAGTTCCAGATAAATTTGATGTTGTTTTGTAGCTTCTGAACACCTTTAATGCCGTCGGTCAGGTCTGTCATTTCCGTACCGCGGTAAATCGCGTCTGTCCAAAGGAACATTGGAATTGACGCATTGATTGGGTTTGGCACTTTCGGGAAGCGTTGGAATGGGTATGAGTGGTTACCTTCACGAGCACCGGTACCGCCGCCTTGCAGACCAACTTGACCACGTAGCAATGACAACATCATTACTGCTTTACATGCTTGCTCACCGTTCGCTGAACGCTGTAGACCCCAACCTTGCGTGATGTAGATACGTTTTGCGTCACCCACTTCACGCGCAAGTTTCAAGATCACATCAGCAGGAATACCTGTGATTGGCTGTGCCCATTCTGGCGTTTTCTCGATACCATCCGGACCTGTGCCCATTATGTAGTCTTTGTAGCTGCCGTTTTCTGGCGCTGACGCAGGAAGCGTTTTACGGTCATAACCCACGCAGTAGCGGTCAAGAAAGTCTTGATCGACCTTGTCTTCTGTAATCAATACATGGGCGATGGCTGCAATTAAAGCTGCATCTGTACCGTGCTTGATAGGAATCCATTGGTCTTCACGACCTGCTGCGGTATCGGTGTAACGAGGGTCGATACAAATCGTGCGAGTGTGACTGATGTTTTTCGCATCCACATAGTTGTGAACCTGACCACCACCCGACATACGGGTTTCTGCTGGGTTGTTACCAAACATCAGACATAGGTCTGCATTTTGAACATCGTCAATCGAGTTGTTGTCAACGAACGAACCGTAGAAGTACTCCGACATACATTCGATGTTTGCTGCAGAGTAATCACCGTAGTGATTTAGGTAACCACCACAAAGGTTCATCATACGAGCAACCAATGTCGCGCTCGGATCCCAACTCTTAGTTACTGTGCCACCAAGCGTACCTGTACCGTAGTTTAGGTACACCGCATCGTTACCGTGGTCTTTAATAATGCGTTTTAGGTTATCACCAATGAGGTCAAAGGCTTCATCCCAAGTGATGCGTTTGAACTTACCTTCACCACGCTTACCAACGCGAAGAAGTGGGTATTTCAAACGGTCTGGCGAGTAAACACGGCGGCGCATAGAGCGACCACGTAAACAAGCGCGAACTTGGTGATTGTGGTTGTAAACATCATCACCCGTGTTATCGGTTTCTACCCATTTGATTTCACCGTCGACCACGTGCATACGAAGCGGACAACGAGAGCCACAGTTTACGGTACATGCCGACCAGACAATTTTTTCGTTTGGTTTTGCTGGTGTTTCTTTGGCAATCGCTTTAGTTGCAAACGGGAGAGAAAGCGCGTTTCCTGCTAGCGCTAGAGCGCCAAGTGCAGAACCACCCTTTAAAGCATCACGCCGAGTAATATTAAACTTACCATTTTGACTCATGGTTTTTTCCTAAATTACGTTTTTGAATTTGGTCGTGGCGCTTAATTAATGGCTTTAAGTGGGGAAAGAACACTCGTTAGAAATAAAAGACATAGAGATTGTATTTTCAAAATAGGCATTCATTGAAAATATCTAATTTTGCTTTAATTAATACACAAGACAAATCAAAGCAACATTTCTACAAAACCATCAATTAAGCTAGATAGCACAAGCCTTGAGCAAACAAAGGCAAGGCCACCGCCACTATTAATATCCTTGTAGATTTGAGGGGTTATAATCTTGACCACAGTCAATTAATAAAAAGTACAAGATGCAATCTTATATTCCACTCCAACGTTTTATATGAATGAAATATTAATAGGTCAGAGGCATGTCAAACCAATAATATTGATCAATTAATCACACTAAGCATAAATAGAAAAAACAAATAGAGAAGAATGGAAATAGAAATAATTACCAATTGAATAAATAATAAAAAGCCTTGCGTCAAGAGCAAGGCTTTAAATAACTACGTCCAAATTATGACGAAAATCTGTGATTAGAAGTCATACTGCACGTAAATCGTATTGTAGTTACTGCCGCCTTTGATTCGGCCGTATTGGGATGCTTGTTCGAAGATAGCACTACGGTGGTGAAGCGAGTAGCCTACCCACATATTGTCTAAATCGCGATTATTAATTAAGTCGCCGACATTCATATCAAACGAGAAGTCCAAATAGTTAAGAAGGTGGCTTGGTGTATAGCCCTTCTCTGCCATTTCAGAGCCTTCGATATAAGTGATGTTGTCGATGTACGACATGCCTTCCGCAACACCAAAACGCCACTTGGTTGGCCAATCAAACGTATAGTACGCTTTGATTGCCGCAACATACTCTGTTGATGAAGACTGAACATCTGACGACCAGTGATGGACAATACCCGGCGTCAGGTAGATATCTATCGGCAAGCCAAATAGCTCATCGGTTAAAGGGTGACCATAGAAAAATGACGTTAGCTGGTTATTATAAGGGTCTTTTTCGGCGTTCAACTTCATGATGTCGCCGATATTAGAAGGAGTAGCCCAGCCGTGTGCAATACGAACGTAGCGTTTATTAGTTAACTCAGATTTTTTCGCTTTACTCTTGTCAGTGAAGAAGCCGAAACCAACGTAAAACTCTCCTTGATATCTATCTTCAATAATTGATGAATCATAGGTATTGTCGTCGAGTCGCGTCACACTAGTTGCGCCTAACAAGTATAGGTTTGAATAGACGTGGTAGCGCGCACTCACACCGACATTCATATCGATACCCGCTCCGACCGTTTCACCAGTCTGAGCAGAGAACGCGTAATACTCACTGTTAAAGTCAGCGTCTTTGTAGCGTAAGGTTACGTGAGGCTTGAGTTCCCAGTCGCCAAACTCATAATCGCCCGTCGCCGTTAGATTGCCGTGAAAACGGAAATCCTTATCGGCTAATAGCTCGGTATCGAGGGTCCACTGCTCATTGATTCGGTATCGGAGTTGACCACCAAAGTCGACTGAATCCCCTTCATTGACGTTCTGTTCTGAGGCTGGAATATCAACGAACCGCAAACGCATTAGCGCGTTAAGCTGAAACTGTTCATCATCAGTTTCAAAAAGATACGCACCACCTTCCAAACCATTAATGAAAACATGCTCGTTCTCGAAAAACATCATAGGTACAAATGTACCCACGGTTTGATCCCCACCTTGAGTATCAAAAGGGATTGAAGCAGTGCGATAAACTGCGGCTATTCCCCAGTCTTGTTCTGCCACTGCAGAAGTTTTTTCCGCTTGTACAGACGTTGTTACTAACCCACTACTGGCTAAAAATAAGCCTGCTAGACGTTTATAATTTGACATTTTTTACTCAAAAGTACCGAAGACACTCAAATTCTGACCAATTAATCTCGTTAATACTTATGTTTATTGGCGATTGGTCGTTAAAATATGAATATATAATCCATTAAATCTAAAAATAGTGAAAGCCTCAGAATTAAAAAGATTACTCGACGCCTTACCGGACGATAGCGACCCTGAAATTGTGATCGGTGAAGAGTGGCTGCCTGAACGTTTAGTCAACGCGGCACTTGACGGTGAATTGATGTTTCTCGAATTCGATTCTGCGCCCGAAGATATCCAAGGCGATGAAGAAGGACGAGGGTTCGTTGAACATGAAATTGACATGATTCGCTACCGTTTTGAACAAATCTTGATGGATAGCGAAGATATCAAAACCAAAGCGGATGCGATGCTCGCACTATTTTTAATGGGACATGAACTTTCCAGCTCCGAAATCATCGAAATACTCGAAGATCCTGACGTACCTAAAGACCCAACCGAGTAGTGAATGAAAACGCGTTTACCTTTTCTTATTGCAGGCCCAATCTTACGTAAAGTGACCCCCAATGAGCTGGTTTTCTGGCTTGTCACCAGTAAGCCACTTAAAGGCCATTTCTCTCTCCACTTAGAGCCTGAGCAAGGACAGATTTTTAGCGAAGACTTAAATAGTTGCAGCCAGTTGCAAATTGGCAGCCACTGTTATCTTACGCTCGCCCATTTTCGCGGTGAGTTCCCTGCCAATGTCGCACTTAGCTATGAGTTCCACACAGACCAAGGCGCGTTAAGTCAGCTTTATCCAGAATTGCTGTATGGCGATGAAACACGGCTGACCTTTAAGATATCCACTCAAGCCGACTACATTTTGCACGGTTCTTGTCGTAACCCACACCACCCTAGCTCTGACGCGTTAGTCAGTGCTGACAACAAGGTCGCAACACTGCCAATTGAAGAGCGTCCTGATATGTTGATGATGAGTGGTGATCAAATCTATGCCGATCATGTTGCTGGGCCGACACTCGATGCAATAATTCAAACGATTGGACTATTGGGGCTACCAGACGAGCGATATGGTGAAGCACCGATTTCTTCCGCGACGGAACTGTTCAGCCATGCCGATTGTTATTACGGTCGGGATAAAATCCTGCCGCACTATGTCGATGACGGTAGCTTATTAACTAAGCTGTTCCCACATCGCAACACGCCTATTTTCAGCTCGCGTGAGGCAGAGAACCACCTAGTGAGTTTCTCTGAATTTTTTGCCATGTATCTGCTGGTATGGTCGCCAACATTGTGGCCACTGCTGAATACTTCGCGTTTACACGACAACAAGTTCACCCAAGCGGGTCAAGAACTCGAGCCTAAATGGCAACAAAAGTGGCGTGAAGAAAAAGCGATTATTGACCAGTTCGTTACAGGCCTGCCTCAGGTCCAACGTTTGTTCGCCCACATTCCCACTTATATGATTTTTGACGATCATGATGTCACTGATGACTGGAACCTGACCATTGGGTGGGAAAAGGCGGCCTACAGTAACCCTTTCTCTAACCGTATTATCGGTAACGGCCTGATCGCCTACTGGCTTTGCCAAGGTTGGGGAAATGAGCCTGACAACTTCAATCAAGAATTTATGTCGGTCGCGACTCGCTTTTTATCGGAGCCAGGTGAGCGCTATCAAGATGAGTTTATTCAATACCTTTACACCTTTGAACGCTGGCACTACACCATTCACACATCACCTAAGGTTGTCGTATTAGATACTCGCACCCGCCGCTGGCGCTCTGAATCACGTATGAACAAACCTTCTGGCCTAATGGATTGGGAAGCCCTCATCGAGTTTCAACATGAGCTGATGCACCAAGACAAAGTCGTCGTGGTCTCCGCTGCACCAATGTTTGGCGTGAAGGTCATCGAGGCGATGCAAAAGGCGGCAACAATGGCGGCTCAGCCACTATTAATCGATGCCGAAAACTGGATGGCCCATCCGGGTAGTGCCAATACTTTGTTGAGCATTTTTACCCACACCAAAACGCCGACCAACTTTGTTATTCTCTCAGGCGACGTCCACTACTCCTTTGCTTATGACATTAAGTTAAGATTCAGACGCAGTAGTCCTAACATCTATCAAATCACTTGTAGTGGCTTTAAGAATCAGTTTCCTGAGCCCCTACTGGCAGGGTGCGACCACGCAGACCGCTTACTCTACTCACCTCGCTCACCACTTAACTTTTTAACTAAGCGTAAGCGACTCAAGATAAAGAAAAGAGATCCAAATACTTCGGGTAGACGTAGATTGGTCAATACCAGTGCTATTGGTGAGTTAAAACTCGATAGTCATGGTAAGCCACAGCGCATATCCATTTTGACCGGTGAAGGTGTTGAATGGGACTTTCCACCAATTGAAGAAAAGTAAGGTTTCTGTAAAGAGCCTTGAGTTGTGGTTCGATAAGCACTATTTATATCAATAACACCCCAATAAAGGCGCGTTATATGCTCAACTCTATTACTTCACTATTCAAGCAACTACTTGAAGGAAACGATTTAGGCCACACTACGCATGCAGACAGTAACCTCGCAATTGCCTGTTTACTGTGTGAGGTCGCTGGTGCAGATCATCAAATTGAACAAGTAGAGATTGAAGCAAAGAGGTTATTGCTGGCGAGATTGTTGGATATTGATGAGAACGGCGCTGTAGCATTGTTAGCTCGCGCTGAAGCCAAAAGCAAAGAATCCGCGTCTTTATACGACTTTACCTCTCAGCTAAGGGAGCTAAGCCAAGAAACTCGCTTTGAGTTAATCAAGGCGATGTGGGAAGTCGCTCATGCTGACGGTGAAATCGATCCCGTTGAAGATGCCGTTATTCGTAAGACAGCTGAATTACTCTATGTCGATCATAGCGACTTTATTCGCGCTAAATTGTCAGTGACTGAAACGAAAGAGTAACGATCAAAAAAGGGAGCATTCGGCTCCCTCTTGTTATCTTGTATCTGGCTTAAAACATGGTTAAAGCGAGTTTTGCTAAGTTGTACGCATCAACATAACCAGAATGTTGGCGCCCTTCCCACTCGATACCTTTTGCTTCTTGCGCCGCCTTATGGCCGATGCGTTTGTCTTTAAGGCGATTTTGGATTCGATACAAGGTCGCTAAATTAATAAATTCATTGAATGGCATCTCGATACCCTTATCTTGACACTCTTTGATCAAGATACGGTCATCACGTCCCCATGCCGCATAGATTTTATTTGCGCCGCCGAAGTTCTTAACCATCGACTTAAGCACCTCTTCAAGAGGTCGACCTTGTTTTTCTACCTTGCGCGGCGTAATCCCTGTCAATTGAGAACAAAACAGCGAGACCTCATCATGTTCCGGCTTCACATAGTACTGAGCGCGCTTAACGATCTCGCCATTAACAAGATCTATTTCAGCTAAGCCTACTTCAATGATTTCGCCAGTCGTACCGACACCGTTTTCATTCCAACAGCACATCTCTAAATCGAAACAAACTACACGGTTATGGTTCATGATTCGCCTATGTTCAAACAATTGAGAAAGCGCAAAATTCTACATGAGAATCACGCAAAACTCGAATATTGATCCGTTAAGTGGTCAGTTAATCCGCAACGGTGACACAATTTCGACCCGCTTGTTTACTCTTATACAGTTGAGCATCCGCGGCTTTAAGAATTTCTTCTTCACTTTCCAACATTCTCACCGCCGCCCCAACACTTAATGTACAACGAATTTTATGATGGTCAGACTCATAAACGGAGCTAGCAACGACTCGACAAATATTGTTTAAGTACGCAAATAGATCGTCACGGTCAATTTTAGGGGAGAGGATACAAAACTCATCCCCGCCCATACGGACAAAAATATCACTTTCATCCAATTGAGCCTGTACCGTATTGGTGACAAAGACCAACATTTCATCTCCGGCCACATGACCAAAGTAATCATTGATCGACTTGAACTTATCAATATCAAAGGCAATCAGAGAGAAGGTTTGCTCTCGTTCAACCATATCCGATAAAAAGCGATTAAATGCACGTCGATTATATAAGCCCGTCAATGAATCGTGATCGACCATAAACTGCAGTTCTTCCGTTCGCTCATCAAGTAACAAACCGAGGTGCTCTTTGTCTCTTACCAACAGCCAAACGATATAGCTAAGTAAAACGGCGATAACGCATCCTGCCAGTGCGATCCAAGTCAGGACTAAACGCTCGTTTTCAGTCACGTTATTAACCAACTTAAAGTCGACTAGCCACTCTCGGTTCGGCAAAGTGACGCGCTTTGTAATTTCAATACCTTCTGAACTATCCCACCCTTCACTTTGATAAAGAACCGAGTCATCTTCAGCATCAAAGCCCATATCAATCACTTTGATCAACAGATCTTGTTCCGTTGCAGTCCGCTTAACTAATCCATCAAAATAGTGGGTCGTTCTGATTACACCGACCACCACACCGATCAACTCTTGCTTTTTCTCGATATCAAACACAGGGTGATAGACCAACATACCAGTCTTTTTAAGATTTTGGTCGAGGCCATCTTGCAGCAATCTGACTTTATCAGAGACGTTCGGCTCACCCGTTGCCGCTAAACCATCGAGTACCAATTGAAAACGTAAACGTGAAGAGTAAAAGCCTAATAGACCTATGTTGGCTTCGCTGCGCGGGAAAATATCAGAGACAACAAAAATCGGTTGATTGTCGGCCATCAAGTAACCGGAGGTTTTGGGTCCATCCTTAGGGATAGTGTAAATTTCAAAGTTGGGAAAAGTAGCGCGCACTTTACGGGTATGCTCAGCGACGTCGCCGCTCTCAACTCTTGGCATCCACTGCAAAGCAATTAAGGTATCCGATTTAGAAACTAGCTCTTCAGCAAAAACTGGGAAACGACTCCAATTACTTTGCTCCGTTGAATGATAGAAGTTCGCGCCAGCACCGATAAAGTGCAGGTCACTTTCGACCACTTTCTGCAAATTTTCTGCTTGCTGTTCGGCGAGTTTGTTCACCATTGATACGGTGTGATCAAATTGCGTTTTATAAACAAAGTGTACCGCGTAGATGGCAACTAAGGCCGTAATAACGAAGGTAACTATTGGATATAGGAATTTCTTTTGAGTAAGTCGTTGCATAAAGCCTTGGTGCTTTTAGCCTATCGAAAATGACCCCTCATTTTAGCCATATTGCATTATTGACTAAAAGCACTAATAACCAGATTGAGCAAAATCCTTCATTTCTATGATCTTTGCCGCTATTACGCTCAGCCATTCGTTCAAAAACAAACCAGTTAATCGTTTAAACATAAGATTAGACCTGTTTTTGTAGCCGGATAGCACCTTGATTATGGTACTATCAGCCCCAATTTATCAGAATAAATTGGCTCTTAATTCTTTAATAGAGCCACAGCAGAGATTGAGCCAATCTCTCAGTAAACTTAAACATAAGAGAATTGTCATGACGTTCGATTTACAAATGATCCCTCAAACGTTCGATATGCTTCATGCAGGTTTAACTGCATCAAGTGTTCTTTTACTTCTCATCGCGGTTTCTCGTAAACCAAAAGTGATCGAAAAAGTGGTTGAGAAACCAGTAGAGAAAATCGTAGAAGTAGAAAAGCCTGTCGAAAAGATCGTTGAAGTTGAAAAAGTGGTCGAAGTAGAAAAAGTTATTGAGAAAGTAGTCGAAGTAGAGTCTAAGTTAGCAACAGCCTCGACTGACTCAGCGATGCAACTGCTTTCTATCATGCAACAAGAAGCGCGCCTAATTGACTTCCTAAAAGAAGACCTAACGTCATTCTCAGACGAAGACGTTGGCGCAGCTGCTCGCGTTATTCATACTGGCGGACAAAAAGTGCTGGCTGATTACGTAACGCTTGAGCATATTCGTAATGAAGACGAAGAAACTCGCATCACAGTCCAAGAAGGCTTCAACCCACAAGAAGTACGTTTAACTGGTAACGTGACTGGCAGCGCACCTTTCAGCGGCACACTTGTTCACAAAGGTTGGAAAGCAAGTTCAATGAACCTACCTAAACTGGCCGAGAACTACGACGCTTCTGTGATTGCTCCAGCTGAGGTTGAGCTGTAATGGAACACCAAGATCTAGCACAACAAACATCTGTATCTGAGACACCTAAGTTCAGTGTTGGTATCGACTTAGGTACTACTCACTGTGTGTTGTCTTATGTGGATACAACGCAAGAAGATTCGCGCGTGCAAGTCATGCCTATCCCACAACTAACTGCGCCGGGAACAGTTGAAACACGCAGCCAACTGGGTTCATTCTTGTATCAACCACACGAACATGAAATGAACCCGTCATCGCGCGTATTGCCTTGGTCAACTGAACCAACGGCGCTGGTTGGTGCGATTGCACGTAACCTTGGTGCGAAAACGCCAATTCGTCTTATCGCCAGCGCAAAATCTTGGCTATGCCACGGTGGTGTAAATCGCCGTGACGCATTCTTACCTGCTGGTAGCCCAGAAGAAGTTGAAAAAGTATCGCCATTGCGCACAACTGAGCTTTACCTAGAGCATCTAAAGCAAGCTTGGGATCATACTAACCCGAATAACCCGCTCGCTGATCAAGATGTGACGATTACTGTGCCTGCGTCATTTGACCCGGCTGCACGTGATTTAACGGCTGAAGCAGCGCGCAATGTCGGTTTTGTGCACCTAACCTTGCTTGAAGAGCCACAAGCGGCGCTTTACAACTGGATTGATAACAGTAATGACAAGTGGCGTGATGAAGTCGCTGTTGGTGATATTGTTCTGGTTGTCGACATTGGTGGTGGTACCACGGACCTTTCTTTAGTTGAAGTGACGGAAGACCAAGGTAACCTAACTCTAAACCGCATCGCTGTAGGTGAGCATATCCTACTTGGCGGTGACAACATGGACTTAGCACTTGCGTACCGCTTAAAAATGAAGCTAGCCCAAGACGGTAAAGAGCTTCAACCGTGGCAAGTTCAAGCCATGACGCACGCTTGTCGTGACGCCAAAGAAGCACTGCTTAATGACAGTGAGCTTCAGTCAGTACCAATCGTTGTACCAAGTCGTGGTTCTAAGCTACTAGGCGCTACGCTGAAGACTGAATTAACTCAGCAAGAAGTACAACAGACGCTAGTCGATGGTTTCTTCCCACAAGTTGCAGTGACCGAGCATCCTGTTCAGCGTAATCGTGGTGCTTTGACTCAAATGGGTCTACCGTATGCACAAGATGCGGGAATTACACGCCATATTGCTGCGTTCTTAACCAAACAAGCTAACGCGCAGAACGGTGAAGCTCCAGCACAAGACTTTAACCCATTTGCTAACATGCCGGGCATGGGCGGCGAAGCGACAATCGCTGATTTCATCAAACCAACCGCAATTTTGTTTAACGGTGGTGTTCTGAAATCAACACTACTTGCAAACCGCTTAGAAGATACCATCAACGAGTGGCTGCTAACCGCTGATACTGAGATGGCAAAACGCCTTACGGGTGTTGACCTAGATCTTGCAGTAGCAAGCGGCGCTTCGTACTACGGTTCTGTACGTCGTGGTCAAGGTGTTCGTATCCGCGGCGGTATTGCATCAAGCTACTACGTAGGTATCGAAAGTGCTATGCCAGCAATTCCTGGTATGGCGCCTCCAATGGAAGCGCTATGTGTGGCACCATTTGGTATGGAAGAAGGTTCAAGTGTTGACGTACCGAGTCAAGAATTCGGTTTGATCATCGGCCAACCAGTTAACTTCCAGTTCTTCGGTTCAACGGTTCGTCGTGAAGATCTCGCAGGAACGCACCTCGACCATTGGGGTCCAGAAGAGCTTGATGAGTTACCAGAAATTCAAGTGACGCTTCCAGTGTCAGAAGGCCGCCGTGAAGGCGAAGTGGTTCCTGTCACTCTAGCCTCACGCGTAACTGAGCTCGGTACACTCTACCTAGAAGCCATCGCAACCGACAACGGTCAAAAATGGCACGTTGAGTTCGATGTCCGCGAAGACGCTAACGCAGCTGACAACGAGCAAATTTAATCAATGTGCGGCACCCTCTTGGGTGCCGCTCTTTTATAATAAGAATTCGTCATCACATTGGCAAAATAAGGGTTTGTATGGCATCTCCTCGTTTTCTTGTCGGTATTGATTTAGGTACAACCAATACGGTTGTCGCATTCTGTGAAATCACCGACGACTTACAACAATCCGATGTATCCCTATTTAATATTGATCAGTTAATTGGCCCCGGCGAAGTAGTACGTAAACCTCTACTACCTTCATTTCGCTACCACCCTGCACAAGGCCAAATTTCACCATCAGACCTAACTCTGCCTTGGGAAGATCAACCCGTAGAAGGAGACATCCGCAACGTTATCGTTGGTGAATGGGCGCGTGAGCTAGGCGCTAAAGTCGAAGGCCGCCAAGTCTCTAGTGCTAAAAGCTGGCTTTCTCACCAAGGCGTCGATCGCAGTAGCGATATTCTCCCTTGGGCGGGTGCGACAGACGTCGATAAAGTTTCTCCGGTCATTGCGAGTGCAAGCTACCTCAACCATATTCGCCAAGCTTGGAACTATCGCAATCCAAGTAACAAACTCGAAGACCAAGATGTTGTGGTGACCGTTCCAGCCTCATTTGATGAAACGGCACGCAAACTGACACTTGAAGCAGCGCAACTCGCCGGCCTCAACAAAATCGTACTACTCGAAGAGCCTCAAGCAGTCTGTTACGACTGGTACGCTCGCCACCAGCACTCAGCTGCTGATGAGCTAAAACAGTTACCTCTAATTCTAGTCTGCGATGTCGGCGGCGGTACGACTGACTTGAGCCTAATTGAGGCGCGCTTTAATGCTGAAAATGGCGCGCAAGAAGAGTTGTCACTGGATCGTATCGGTGTCGGTGAACACCTTATGCTTGGCGGTGATAACCTCGATCTTGCACTCGCTCACCTAGCAGAAACTCGCTTTAACCAATCGAAAAAGCTCAATGCAGCCAGTTTGACTAAGCTAATTCAGCAAACTCGAAAAGCGAAAGAGAACCTGCTTTCCGCAGATGCCCCTGAAGAAGTCAAAATCACTATGCTCGGTAGTGGCTCAAAACTGCTGGGTGGCACCAAGAGTATCGGCCTTTCAAAACAAGAAGTACACCAAATCGCGTTAGATGGCTTCTTCCCTCTCAGCGATTTTAATGACACGCCAGACAAGCGCCGCAGTGCGGTAGTCGAATTTGGTTTGCCTTACGTTGCCGACCCTGCGGTGAGTAAACACGTCGCGGAGTTTTTGAATCAGCATCAGCAAGTTTCTTACTCTGCGCTGAATCAAGAAGACCAATCGCAGCCTGCTATACCTGTAGGCTTATTGCTCAATGGCGGCGTTTTTAATAGTGAACTGGTTACTGAGCGTGTCACTAACTTACTCGGTAATTGGCGCGGCGCTCCTGTCACGGTATTAGATAACCCACATCCCGATTGGTCGGTTGCGCTTGGTGCGGTGGCTTTCGGTAAAGCTCGCCGCGGCGCTCAACTAAAAATTGGTGGTGGTGCTGCACGCTCTTACTTCTTGCATCTACAAGAAAAGAATAAAATGGGTAAGGCGCTTTGCCTGCTCTCAAAAGGTACCGAAGAAGGGCAAGAAATTCGCCTTAGTGGTCGTCGCTTCTCGCTGACTCTTGGCGAACCGGTTCGTTTCAATCTACTGACAACCACGCATGATACGCTATCGAATAACACCGCTATTCAAAATGGTGTGATGGTCGACGTCGACCCTGACTTATTCTCCCCTCTCCCACCTTATATCTCTACATTGGAAGGTGAAGGTGCTGAACTTCAAGCCAACCAAAAAGAGCGTGTCGAAGTTCAACTCGCATGCCAATTGACTGAGGTCGGTACACTGAAGATGGAGTGTGTCCATGTCGATGATGACAGCAAGCGCTGGGCATTAGAATTTGAAGTTCGTAATCAAAAAGCCGATGACGAACAACAGCAAGATCTGCACCCGCGACTTGGAGACTGTAAAGAGCTGATTTCTCGTCTTTACAGCAGCAATAAAAAGAGCGGTGATTCAAAAGAAATTAAAACATTGGCCAAAGAGCTAGAGAAAAAACTCGGTAAACGTGACGAGTGGGATTTCACGACTTTACGCCACCTATTTGATGCCTTTGCCCTTGGCCGAAAACGTCGCCGCCGCTCAGAACCGCATGAGAAAAACTGGTTACGGCTGGCTGGATTTTCACTACGCCCAGGGTTTGGTGATGCCACTGACTCATGGCGTATTGAACAAGTTTGGGGACTCTACCAACAAGGGATTCAATTTAAGAATCACCAAGGTTGGACGGACTGGTGGGTATTCTGGCGTCGTATCGCCGGGGGGCTAAGCCAAGAGCAACAAGAAACCATTCTTGCCGATATCGCAAAATACCTGCACCCTGGCGCAATGAAGAACCCACAATCTGCCAAAGCGGCGCAAGATATGGGTTATGAGTCGATGGTGCGTTTGGCGGCATCGTTAGAACACTTAGAAGTCGAAGACAAAGTGTTACTCGCTTCTTGGTGTCTAAGTAAGGCCATTAACCACAACCAGTTTGAACAAGCACATTGGTGGGCATTAGGCCGACTAGCATCACGTACGCCTCTGTACGGCAGTCAGCACAGTGTGATTCCGCGTGAACAAGCAGAACAATGGCTACCAAAACTGCTTGAACAAAACTGGCAGAAAGAACCAATGATCGCCTTTGCGGCTGTTATGATTTGTCGTAAGACAGGCGATCGCTTATTTGATATCTCCGATGACTTCCGGAATCAGGTCATCGCTAAGCTAAAACAAAGCAAAGTGCCCGATTCTTGGCTCTCTCTCGTAGAGGAAGTCAAAGAGCTATCAGAAAGCGAATCAAAACGCGTATTCGGTGATGCTTTGCCGAGCGGTTTAACCTTAGTTCATCATTGATTGGAAAGCATGCCAACGTCTCGTTAGGCATGCTTTTTCATCGAATTATCTCAATCAGACGTTTCCTTGAAGTCATTACAACAAACAGCAGTACAATCATGAATAAGCATATTTACTTTGGTAGTTTCACTTCATTACTTGGGCTCTTGGGACTGATTATTCTTCTCACTTCCGATTCCCACTTTCCAATCGCACAATGGCCATATGAAGCATTTCAAGGTCTGGTATTTTCATTTGTTTGGGGCTTTGGTGTCTCAACCTTAGTTGGCCATATCTATACAATTTTTGTCATCGTGACAGTTTTGGTGGTCAGTTTTGCTATCGGCCATAAACTATCTCGACTTATCACACGCAACCAATAGCCCTTCACTACCGAGAAAAATGGCCTTAGGTTAACATCTTCGAACACCTCTCCTTCTCATTAGGTGCGATTTTAGTAAGCTAACGGTCTAGGTAGATTAGGGACACTATTTTGAAGAGTCGTAAAATAGTCATTAGTTTGTTGATGTCATTGGCACTGTTACTCGGCAGTGTTTCTGTCCCGGTGTCTGCTTACGAACCTATCTCCACAAATAACGAATCAAGCGTTCAGCATACAACGCCGCTTCATCAAGCTGAGTGTCCAAAGACTGACCATGAGAACAATGCGATAAGCCACCATTGTTGTGCGTCATTCTGCCTGCTGAAAATGCCATTTTCTCAAACTATTTCTGTCACCAATCCGATTGCAGCATCCTTAGCTTTGATTGGAAAAGATGAATTCGCAAAAGCCGTTTCACGTATTCAAACGCTTTTTCGCCCTCCGATTGCATAACCCCTAAATTTAGTCCACGATTCGGCTCCGTCCAATGACAGAGCCTAAACACTATTTATCTGAATAATTTTAGGAATTCGCTAATGAAAAAGTTATTTGCGCTCATCGCGACTATGGCACTGTCATTCTCAGTCCATGCCACACAATTTGAAGAAGGCACTCACTACAAGGTTCTTGATGTCGAGAAATCAGCGACCTCCAAAGTGACTGAGTTTTTCTCATTTTACTGCCCACACTGCTACAAGTTCGAACCAGTAATCGATAACCTCAAAGCATCGCTTCCTGACAGCGCAACATTTGAAAAAGTACACGTAGCGTTTATGGGCAACAATATGGCGATTCCAATGGCAAAATCGTATGCCACTATGGTTGCACTCGATGCAGAAAAATCCATGGTTCCTGCGATGTTCAAACAGATCCATGAACTACGCAGTGCACCGCAAGATGAACAAGCGCTACGCCAAGTGTTTATCGACAATGGTGTCGACGCAGACAAGTTTGATTCAGCCTATAACAGCTTTGTCGTTAGCTCAATGCAACGCGGCTTCGACAAGCAGTTTGAGAAAAGTACTTTAACAGGTGTACCTGGCGTTCTGGTTAACGACAAATACATTGTTAAGCCTGATCAGATTCGTTCGTTCGAAGAGTACAACCAGTTAGTTAACTACCTGCTGACTCTATAAAAGCTCAGAGCCAGTCGGAAACCCTGACTGGCTTATACCCTTTGGTGTTTCTATACCCGTTTCTTTCCAAGTTATCCATACTGCACATCCTAGCCATACCCCTTCACTGCAATATATTCACCTAACAAATACATAAGATAAGCATTAAGTAAGAATTTTCTCCCAAGGAATTAAACAGAACACTGTTATGCGCCAGATCAAAGCCACCTACCCCTAAAGGAGTAATGTAACGAATCATGTATTTTTATTAAGAGTTATTTCACTTCATGTCTATAAAAAAACGTTATATCGCACTGATTGCAGCTGTTGGTGTTGGGATAGGCTGGTTAACTTTAGGCGGCTCTGCTGCAGTAATGCACTACACATCAGATACAGAGTTTTGCGTCTCATGCCACTCTATGGAAACCCCTTACAAAGAGTATCAAGGCTCCGTTCACTTCAGTAACGCGAAAGGCATCCGCGCGGAATGTTCAGACTGCCACATTCCTCAAGAGCCAATGGATTACTTAGTTACCAAGATTCGAGCGTCTAAAGACATCTACCATGAGTTTGTGACTGGTAAGATCGACACTGAAGAGAAATACGAAGCGCATCGCACTGAGATGGCAGAAACCGTATGGGCTCAGTTCCGTGAAAATGATTCGGCAACTTGCCGCTCTTGTCACGATTTCGGTGCAATGGAAGAGTACGAGCAATCACGCGATGCAGCAAAAATGCATGCATACGGCAAAGCAAACGACCAAACGTGTATCGACTGTCACAAAGGTGTGGCGCACTTCGCTCCAGAAGCGGAGCTAGATAGCAAAGCCTTTGAAACACTAATGAGCTTCACAACTAAAACAGCTGCTGACGCCAAAGTGGTTTACCCAGTAACAGCAATCTCTATGGGTGACTTCGGTACGCTAAACCCAACAACCAAGCTTGAAGTTGTGAAAGCTGAAGGTGATAACCGTACGGTTAAGCTTAATGCATTCCAAATGAAAGGCGCAGAACAAGTGCTTTACATGGGTGAAGGTCAACGTGCCATCGTAGCAACGCTATCTGAACAAGGCCAACAAGCGCTAGAAGCGGGCGAGTTCAAAGCAGACGTATACGGCAACGAGTGGCGTTCTGTTTCTTTGACGGCTTCTATCGACTCTCCAGTCGTAGACACGTTAGCGCCAGTTTGGTCATACGCAGAAGAGTTGGACAATGTTTACTGTGCAACTTGTCACGCGAAAATTCCTTCAAATCACTTCACAGTGAACGCTTGGGGGCCTGTCGCGAAGAGTATGGGTGATCGCACGGATATTACCGTCGAAAACCTAGAAATTTTGACTAAGTTCTTCCAGCACCACGCGAAAGATGTGGTTGGTCACTAATAGATAATAGAAGGATAATAATGATGACTAATTTAACTCGTCGCGGATTTCTAAAAGGTACTGGCATTACCGCAGGTGCCTTAGCATTCACATCGCTAACGCCAATGAGTGCGCTTGCTTCTGACAAGCGTGGCTCTGGTATTTTAACATCTGGCCGTATGGGCCCAATGTTGTGTAAAGTACAAGACGGCAAGCTGGTTTCAACCACCAACGCATTGCCACAAACAGTACCAAATAGCCTACAAACCACCGGTCCAGATCAAGTTCATACTAAGGCTCGTGTTAAGTACCCGATGGTACGTAAAGGCTACTTGGCTAACCCGTCAGCACCAGAAGGCGTACGTGGTAGCGATGAATTCGTTCGTGTCTCTTGGGATGAGGTTTACAAGCTGATCCACGAACAACATATGCGCATTCGTAAAGAGCACGGCGCTGAGTCTGTATTCGCAGGTTCTTACGGTTGGCGCTCAAGTGGCGTACTGCACAAAGCACAAACGCTTCTGCAACGTTACATGAGTATGGCTGGCGGTTATTCGGGCCACCTTGGTGACTACTCTACAGGTGCTGCGCAGGTGATCATGCCGCACGTTGTAGGCTCTATCGAAGTTTATGAGCAGCAAACCACTTACCCTGTGGTTCTTGAACATAGTGACGTTGTGGTGCTTTGGGGCCTAAACCCAATCAACACATTGAAAATCGCATGGAGCTCAACAGACTGTGCGGGCCTTGAGTTCTTCCATCAGCTTAAGAAGTCAGGCAAGACGGTTATCGCAATTGACCCTATGCGTTCTGAAACGATCGAGTTCTTCGGTGACAACGCGCAGTGGATTGCCCCTCACCCTATGACTGACGTAGCGATGATGATGGGTATTGCGCATACGCTGGTTAAGCAAGGTAAGCACGACACAGAATTCCTAGCTAAATACACCACGGGTTACGACGTATTTGAAGCGTACCTAATGGGTAAAGAAGACGGCGTAGAGAAATCTGCACAGTGGGCATCTAAGATCTGTGGCGTACCTGTAGAACAGCTAGAGTTACTGGCCGATATCTTCAGCAAAAACCGCACAATGTTAATGTCTGGCTGGGGTATGCAGCGTCAGCAATACGGTGAGCAGCGCCACTGGATGCTAGTAACTCTTGCAACTATGCTTGGTCAAGTCGGTCTACCTGGTGGTGGCTTCGGTCTATCTTACCACTACTCTAACGGCGGTAATCCGGCACGTGACGCGGGCGTACTTCCTGCGATTTCAGCATCACTTGGTGGCGGTTCTTCAGCGGGCAATGACTGGGCGGTTTCTGGTTCTGTCAACGCATTCCCTGTAGCACGTATTGTTGAAGCACTAGAAAACCCAGGCACCAGTTACCATCACAACGGTCACAACTTAACCTTCCCAGAGATCAAGATGATCTGGTGGGCAGGCGGTGCGAACTTTACTCACCACCAAGACACCAACCGCTTGATCAAAGCGTGGCAAAAGCCTGAGCTTATCGTCATCTCTGAACCTTATTGGACAGCAGCAGCGAAGCACGCGGATATTGTTCTGCCTATCACTACCTCGTTCGAGCGTAACGATATGACCATGACAGGTGACTACAGTAACCAGCACCTTGTGCCAATGAAGCAAGTGGTGGAGCCTCAGGGCGAAGCACGTAACGACTTTGATGTATTTGCAGATATGTCAGAACTTCTTGCGCCGGGCGGTCGTGACGTTTACACCGAAGGCAAGACAGAAATGGAATGGCTTTACGGCTTCTACAAAACGGCGCAACAAGGTGGTCGCGGTCAGCGTATCGCAATGCCAAACTTCAGCAAGTTCTGGGAAGATAACCAGCTAATCGAGATGAAGTGGAACGAGAAGAACGCTAAGTTTGTTCGTTACGCCGAGTTCCGTGAGAATCCAATCATGAACCCTCTAGGTACACCAAGTGGTAAGTTTGAGATCTTCTCGCGCACTATCGAAGGCTACCAGCTAGAAGACTGTCCTCCGCACCCAACATGGTTAGAGCCAACGGAGTACACAGGTAACGCTGTTGATGGCGAACTGCAGTTAATGACAGCGCACGCAGCTCACCGCCTGCACAGTCAGTTCAACTACGCGAAGATTCGTGAAGAGTATGCGATTGCTGACCGTGAACCGATCTCTATCCACCCTGAAGACGCAAAGGTACGCGGCATTAAGACCGGCGATCTTGTTCGTGCTTTCAATGGCCGTGGTCAGGTATTAGTCGGTGCATTGGTGACTGATGGTATCAAGCAAGGTTCGGTATGTATCCACGAAGGTGGCTGGCCAGATCTAGACCCGCAAACAGGTATCTGTAAAAACGGCGGTTGTAACGTTCTAACATTAGACATTCCAACCTCTCGTCTTGCTAATGGCTGTGCAGCAAACTCTGCATTGGTACGCATCGAAAAGTACCAAGGCCCAGTGCTTGAACTCACCGCATTTACACCGCCTAAAAACGGTTAACGGCGTTCAATAACTAAAATTCCATCGTAAAACCAGAGCTTTAACGCTCTGGTTTTTTTATCCGTATCAGTTAGGATATTTGACGTTTACTCAGCGAAAGAAACTTAACCTATGACACTTGAAAAATTTGATGACATCTACCACCGAGCCGCGGCTAGAAAAGGTGGAGAAGCCAACTTAGAGTCGCTATTGGCCACTCCTTTAAGTCGAGAAGAGCTGTTAGAAATCCCCAATGACCGTTGGTTAGCAGCGTTCAGCATGAAGGTATTTCAAAGCGGTATTTCTTGGAAAGTGGTTAGAAACAAATGGCCAAATTTTGAAGAGGTGTTTTTCGGTTTTAAGATTGAACCGTTATTAATGCTGTCGGAAGAGCAATGGGATAACAAAGCAGCGGATACTCGAATCATTCGCCACCACGCTAAAGTGAAATCCATTTTGGCCAATGCTCAAATGATCCATGAAGCGTCTATCGAGCACGGTTCTTTCGCTAAGATGGTCGCCAATTGGCCGAGTGAAGATATTACTGGTTTGTGGCTCTATTTGAAGAAACATGGTAATCGACTTGGTGGCAATACCGGACCTTATAGTTTGCGTCAATTAGGTGTAGATACCTTCATTTTATCGGGAGATGTCGAAAGTTATCTACGCAACTGTAAAGTCATTGAAGGCGGAAAAGATACTAAACGTTCGCTGGCCGCGACAAATGAAGCGTTCGCCGGGTGGCAACAAGAAAGCGGTCGTAGCCTGACTCAGATCAGTCAAGTTATCGCCTACAGTACAGGCGATAACCGAGTTTTATAATCCGCTTTTATAACTTGTTAGACTCTCGCCATTGTTGTTTAGTAATTCGATACAAACAATGGCGCTCTAACTCATGCCCTTTGGCTAGTTTCGGGTGGTCAAAATTTTGCTCGGTATTCACCATACCAATTTTCTCCATCACCCGCTGTGAAGGATGATTAGGCAGCGCGGTAAACGAGTAAACTTCAGGTAAGTCGAGTTGGTTGAACGCAAAATCTAGCGCTGCTTGGGCTGCCTCCGGCGCGTAACCTTTACCCCAATGTTGTTCGTCTAAACGCCAGCCGATTTCAACAAACGGCGTGTTAGGGATTTCGCGTTGCTCATCTTGCCCAAGCAAACCGACAAAGCCTAAAAACTCGCCTGTTTCTTTTAGCTCCAACGCCCAGAACCCCCAGCCATTATTATCAATGTAAGCTTTAGCACGGCCAATTTGGGCTATAGTTTCCTCTTCAGTCATCACAGATGGAAAGTAGCGCATGACCACTGGGTTAGCATTCAATCGAATGTATGGCTCAACATCGCTATCTTGCCATTGCCTTAATCGTAAACGTTCGGTTTCTAACATGCTTCCCTGCCTTAATCATTAATCGAGTGTCGCGATGACTTTTTCGCACAACTTCTTTAAAAGAATTAGCTCTTCCATTTCCAGTTCAATTTTGCATTTCATTGCTTGCGGGACAGACAGTGCTGCCTTCTTCAGATCAACACCAGAATCCGTGAGCTTTAATACCCTCACCCGCTCATCTTGCTCGCTACGACCTCTGTTGACAAAGCCTTTCGCTTCAAGTCGTTTCAGTAACGGAGTCAGAGTGCCTGAGTCTAGGTGCAATCTAGCACCGATATCTTTGACGCTAATGCCATCACTTTCCCACAATACCATCATCACAAGGTATTGCGAGTAAGTCAGATCCATCGCATCAAGTAGCGGACGGTATGTCCTTATCACTGCGTTTGCGGCACTATAAAGAGGAAAGCAGACTTGATTATCTAACCGTAAACTCTCTTCTTGAGCGCTAATCATATCACTGTCGCAACTGGCCATACTCAACCTCAAACAAGTAATTAAAAAATAAATTGCGCACAATATACTTGCATTCAAGTCATTTCTCGATCTAATATTGCAAACAATTAAATTGCGCGCAACTTAAATTAATAAGGATGACATCATGACGACTCTATACAAAACTCAAGCGACTGCCCTAGCTGGCCGAAATGGCAACGTAAAAACTAACGACGGTCTTCTTAATCTTGAGCTGTCTTACCCGAAAGAAATGGGCGGCTCTGGTCTAGCAACAAACCCTGAGCAGCTATTTGCTGCGGGTTATTCTGCATGTTTCTCAAACGCAATTTTACATGTTGCTCGTGAAGGTAAAGTTGCACTAAAAGAAGCACCTGTTACTGCTGAAGTGGGTATCGGCCCTAACGATCAAGGTGGTTTTGCGCTAACGGTTAGCCTAGCCGCGGCTATCGAATTACCTCAAGAACAAGCGCTAGAGCTAGTGCGTGTTGCTCATCAGGTTTGCCCATACTCAAACGCCGTACGCGGAAATATTGATGTGGCAGTGACTGTAAATGGTCAAGCAATTTAAGCGCTCATAAAGCTAATTCACTACACGCGAGTCAAAATAAAAAGCCGACCTTAGTAAAGGTCGGCTTTTGCGTTAAATGCTTGCAGATATATTACGCTTCTTCGGCGTACTCTTTACGTAACTGTTTCGCTGCAAGAACCATGTTTGCTAGTGACGCTTCTGTTTCTTGCCAGTTTCGAGTTTTAAGCCCGCAATCTGGGTTTACCCATAAGCGCTGAGCTGGAATCTTCTCCGCGGCTTTATTGATTAAGCCTTCGATCCACTCCTTAGTTGGGATGTTAGGCGAGTGAATGTCATACACACCTGGGCCAATTTCATTCGGGTAATTGAACTCTTCAAACGCTTTAAGTAGCTCCATGTTTGAGCGTGATGTTTCAATGGTAATCACATCGGCATCCAGTGCTGCTACTGAGTCGATGATTTCATTGAACTCTGAGTAACACATATGAGTATGGATTTGTGTTTCCGGCTTAGCGCTCGCAGCCGAGATCTTAAATGCATCTACCGCCCACTCTAGATACGCTTTGTGGTCACGCTTTTTCAACGGTAGGCCTTCGCGTATGGCCGGCTCATCGATTTGAATAATGTTGATACCTGCGTCTTGCAAATCTGACACTTCATCACGCAAAGCTAATGCCAGCTGGTCAGCGATTTGTTTGCGGGTGATATCTTCACGAGGGAATGTCCAACATAGAATCGTGACCGGACCTGTCAGCATGCCTTTCATCTGTTTTGAAGTTAATGATTGTGCGTAAGTAGACCACTCAACTGTAATCGGTTTTTCACGTTCAATATCGGCAACCACAATGGCTGGTTTCACGCAGCGAGATCCGTAGCTTTGCACCCAACCAAACTTGGTGGTTTGGAAACCGGCTAAGTTTTCCGCAAAGTACTCCACCATGTCATTTCGCTCTGCTTCACCATGTACTAAGACATCCAGATCCAGCGCTTCTTGGCGTTTTACCGCGTCTGCAATATGACCTTTTAGTGCCGTTTGATATTCCTGTTCGGACAGTTTACCGCTGCGATAAGCACTGCGTTGAACTCGGATTTCACTCGTCTGAGGAAAAGAACCAATAGTCGTGGTCGGGAACAGAGGTAAACCAAGCACTTCATTCTGGTGGGCAGCACGCTCTGCGTATGGCGCACTTCGCTCAGCCAGTGATTTTGTAATCTTGTTTAGGCGGGCTTGCACCTGAGGCTTATTCACATGGGTTGCCGTTTTACGAGCCTGAATTGGCGCACTGTAGGTATCACACGCTAGGATCGCTTCTTGGCTGCCATCTAGCGCTTTTCCGAGTAACGCCACTTCGGTCACTTTTTGTTTCGCAAACGCAAACCAACTTTGAACTTCGTCACTTAAAGCAGGCTCTAGGTCTAAATCAACTGGGCTATGCAGCAGTGAACACGAACTAGCCACCCAAAGTTTATCACCAAGTTTCTCTTTCAATGGTTTTAGGAGCTCAAGTTGCGCGCTTAAATCTGCTCGCCACACGTTACGGCCATTCACAACACCGGCTGAAAGCACCCAGTCGCTTGGTAACTTTGCCGCAACTTGCTCTAGTTGCTGTGGAGAAGCCGACAAATCAATGTGCAGACCGTCTACTTCTAGCTCGACGATTTTATCGAGTGAGTCGACCACTGAATCAAAGTAAGTGGTGAGCAGAACTTTTACATCGCTGCGAATCACCTGATACGCCAGCTTAAAAGAATCAAGCCAAGGTTTATCTAGTTCAAGCGCTAGGATTGGCTCATCAATTTGCACCCATTCAATACCTTGTTTGGCGAGTTTCGCCAGAATCGCTTGGTAAGCAGTCAACAAACGTGGCAGCAATGACAGTCGGTCAAATCCTTCTTCAACTTCTTTTCCTAGGTACAAATAGCTCAGAGGGCCAAGCAGCACTGGTTTTACATTATGACCCGCTTTCACCGCTTCATTCACTTCCTCAAACAGCTGCGGCCAGCTCACTTCAAAGCTATCGTCCTTGCTGAACTCCGGAACAATATAGTGATAGTTAGTGTTAAACCACTTAGTCATGTCTGATGCGGCATGACCACTGCAATCGCAGCTAACTTGAGATTGACCGCGACCAACCTTAAACAGGGTATCAAGATCTGGGAAGCCGCTTTGGTGACGCTTAGGCACATGCCCAAGTAACAGCGTCGTAGTTAAAACATGGTCGTACCATGCAAAATCACCCGCGGCGACAAAGTCTAGACCCGCGTCTGATTGAGTCTGCCAGTTTTTAATGCGCAGCTCGCTGCCGACAGATTTTAGTTCAGCTTGGCTAATTTCTCCGCGCCAATATTTCTCAAGGGTAAATTTCAGCTCTCGTTTTTCACCAATGCGTGGGTAACCGAGTATGTGTGTCGTAGTTGTCATGGTGTTCATCCTTAATTCTGCACGTTCAAATCTGTTATTCTGGTCAGCTCACCACCTAGGATGTCTGGATGGCTAAACTATCTCGCTAAACTGGACGAACGACAATCGACAAATATTCAACTTGTTTATTAAAATTTTTCATGATGATTCGTTTCTCAACCACTTAACTAATAATTAAACTCCCTTGAATTTTTAGACGTCTAGATGTTTACACTCCCATAAAAACAGGTTAGGTTAATAATATTCATGCTTAAACAGTCTGACTGAAGGGAATTCATGATAGAGCTAAAGCACTTACGAACACTCACCACACTCAGAGACACAGGATCGCTCACGGCAACGGCGACAACCTTGCATTTGACTCAATCTGCCCTCTCTCACCAAATTAAAGATTTGGAAGCTCGAATTGGTGGGCAACTGTTTTTGCGCAAAACCAGACCGGTTAAGTTCACCTCCGAAGGAGAGATCTTACTTAAGCTTGCTGATGATGTGCTGCCGCGATTAGCCAAAGCAGAAAATGAGATAGCCAGTCTCAAAGAGGATGTTAATGGCCGACTGCATATGGCGATCGAGTGCCACTCTTGCTTCCAATGGTTGATGCCAGCGCTGAAGGAGTACCAAGTCGCCTGGCCGAGTGTGACACTCGACTTTTCATCTGGTTTCGGCTTTGAACCACTACCCGCTCTGATGGCAGGTGAACTCGACTTGGTGATTACCTCAGACATTCAACCCCGGTCTGAAGTACATTATGAGCCACTGTTTGATTTTGAAATGCGCCTAGTGACATCTATCTCGCATCCACTGGCTGAAAAAGAGTGCATTGAGCCAGAAGATCTTGCCGATCAAACCATGCTCTCCTACCCGGTGCAAAAAAATCGCTTAGATGTGGTTAAGCATTTTTTGCAGCCGGTTGGCATTGAGCCAGCTAAATGGAAACAGGCGGACAATACATTGATGTTAATTCAGATGGTTTCAGCGGGATTAGGTGTGGCGGCCTTACCAAACTGGGCGATCAGTGAGTTTTCTAGACAAGGCTTAATCAGTAGTATTCCACTGGGTAGTGGCTTGTGGCGTCGCCTATTTGCTGCGACACGCCATGCAGACAAAGATAAACGTTACTTGCAGGCGTTCTTTAATACCGCAAGACAGCAGTCTCAAAGTCACCTTGATGGGATTAAAACCGTTTAATCAAAATACTAAAAAGGAGGCCTAAGCCTCCTTTTTGCTATCTTTCATAAGATTTGAACTGATTGGTCAATGGATCGTATTGGTAACCTAGCACGTCCAACTTACCAATTACGGCTTCTACATCCATTTCGTACATAGAAACAAGCTCTTCAAAGCTGTCACATTCTAGGCGCAGCTTTTCGTTCACTATGCCCAACAAGATGATGCTATCAAAGTTGCTCACATTGCTCAGATCCATGGCGTCCTCCTACTCCACATCTACTCTTTCTATAGTAGACGCAAATTCACCGCCTTGAAGTGAGCTAGCTTCAAACTCTTAAGTGATTACAGAACAAATAGAGCCTGATTTGACGTTGCTGATAGAAGCAAAAATACCAGTGCGATAGCAAGCTGACCTTTGTTGATCTCTTTCGATGCAAGTAAGTGCCAAGACCAGGCCACAATGGCGGTAATCAGCAGCGCAAAACTGGTTAGCAGAGGCTGAGTCACTGAAGTTAGCACATCACTATCTAAGCCGTACGCTTTAAGTAAGATAGCGAGCGACATCATCATGGCAGCAACCACACCTGTTACAGGCAAAATGCGATGAAATGCCTGCAAACGTGTACGGGCAATGGTCAGCAATAAATGCGCAAGCAAAGCACCAAGCAAAAACACTTGGAACAAAACACTTAAACCCGCCGCAATCGAAGTTTGTGCGCTAACTTCAATACCGACATACGCTAGTGCTAAACCATTGGCTAGATACATTACCCACATAGGGCCTTGGTCGCGTGTCTTCTTGGTTTGCACTTGAGAATAAAAATAGGCAATAGCAAACACTACCATCATGGCTTCAATTCGCAGTGATGCCAGCGCAAGCCAAAGTATCGCTAGTGAAGGCAACATTTTATGAATACGGCCTCGTTGACCGGGACAAATATCGCCTTTAACAAGAATCAGGGTCAAAAGGAGTTGAGCGCCCAATAACATTGGCGCAAACACGGCTAGTAGCTGCTGGATCATGGTGTCATTAAACTAAAATTATTACTGGTTGCGGATAATAGCAGACTGGTTAATTTTAGCTATCAGTGAAGTAAGACAATATATTTTGGTGCGTCACAACGCCAAGGTATTCCCCCACCGAATTGACCACAAGCCAAGGAGGACTAATCCCTTGTTTTAGTGTTTCCGTCACTTGATCATTGTTTTCTTCAAGCGTCAAAGTATGGATATTTCGCCGCATGACCTGATTTAACGTTTTTCGGCTATTTACAATGTCATTGCGGGTTTCGAACTTAGTCCCCGCCGTTGGTGATAAATGTAGGTTCACTTCTTCTAACCCCACCACGCCGACGCACATATTGCGATCGAGAACGGGAATAACTTCCAAATTGTATTGTTCTGAGGTGAGTAATGAGCGCGCTCTTTCTATCGTATCATCAGGCGATAAACACGGTAGATGAACCTGAGTAATACCCAATATGTTGGACTTCAGTTTACGACCTTTTCCAGAAAGGAACTTCTCAAGATCTTCGCAATAATCCCATGCTTTTTCGAGATCCTGGAGCGGTAACGGTTTGGAGAAATAGTAGCCTTGAATGTAATCCACCCCTAACGAGCAGACCGCTTCAAGTTCATTTCGGGTCTCTACACCTTCCGCCACGACTTTAACATTGAGCGTATGAGCCAATTGAGTAATCATTTTGACAATATAATATTTGTTGGTCCCTTCCATCAGGTTAGTGACGAACTCTTTATCAATTTTTATCACATCGAAATTACTATCACTCAAATAAGAAAATGAGCTGTATCCCGTACCGAAGTCATCAATCGCGACCTGTACCCCTCGGCGGCGAATGTTTCGTATCAAAGAGGACTGACGTGATTCGCTATCAAAATATGCACTTTCGGTTAATTCAATGGTCACGGTTTCCGGACGTTTAGCGTACTTATGAACCAGAGAATCCGCGCTTGCTAATACTTCATCAGTATCTAACTTGGTATTGAGGGAGCGATTAATCGTCACGCCAAGGTGTTGGCCAAATCGTTCCTGAATATGGTTGAGGTCTTGCAGCGCTCGCTGCCCCACACACCAGTCTAAATCCGAAACCAAATCTAAATCTTCGGCAATATTGACCATCTCCTGGGTATTGAGCATCTGACCATTTGGCCCTTTAAAACGGCTTAGTGCTTCAAATTTAACCACGTCCCAGTTTTTTGTATCGACTATCGGTTGGTAGTACACCTCGACATCTTTGGTCTTGATGGTTTTTTCCGCCCACTCCTCAAGCTCTTTTCTGCGCAATACTTGTTTATGGAGTACCCCGTGATAAAACGTAATTTGTCCGCGACTTGTTACGCTGTGTTCTAACATCGCTTGAACAGAGTGAGCCACCAGCAGTTTGGGATCATGCGTATCTTGACCTAAAACAGAGACGCCAATTCGGCCGGTCATGATTGCATTGTAAATCTGAGTACCGACGTGCTGATTAATCGATGAGAAAAAACGCCGTATCGCTTGGTGAATCATCCTCACTTGAGACGGGCCTTTGACTTTGTTGCACTCTACACAGGCGACAAAATGGTTACTGCCTAGATAGCCTACCTCGACCGCCTGAGGTTCTTTGGTCAGGTGTTCCGATAAGAGCGCCTTGAGCTCAAAATCTTCTGTGTGGTCGAAGGGAGGTTGAAAGGCAACCACCATGGTCACCTTCTCACTCCCTTCACGCTGGCTTCGGTAGGTGACTGCACGAATAAACTGCGTTTGAGTCGGCAGTTGAGTCAGTAGCTCTACCCCACCATGCTCAACATCTTCGATGCGGTAGATATTGTTGGAAAGGTCTAGCAACACTGCGACATAAAAGATGCCCTCTTCAAGCATGATACGCTGAATCGTTACATCTTGGGGATAAGCGCGACCTTGAGCACTTTCGAGTAACATCACCCCAGACCAATGACCTGATTGCCCAATCTCACACCAAATCTTGGTGTAAAAGTTGGCGCTATGCCGATCAGATTGCAGTGACGAAAAAGGCTGCCCTTTTAATTCAGAGTTCGCATAACCAGACAGAGACAAAAAATTATCATTGCAGACGATGATGCTGCGCTCTGCATCAATTAATAGCACGCCGTGATGAGCATTATTGAACAGCTGACCAAATAAGGCTCCGATACTCAGAGCGGTAGCTTGGAAGAAAAATAAGGGGGTGAGATGTCCAAATGCCAGCTTTCCATCATCGGTTCGAAACTTCATTTCAACATAGCAGCATTGATCACTTTCCAATCTCAAGCAGCAATTAAAGCGTTGTAAACCTGACTGCGGCTTAAGATTGGTCAACTTGTCTAATAGGATGGTTTGATCGTGGTAACTCATGCAAGGCAGCAGCACGTTGCCAGTAAGCGAAGGTAAATCGGCATTCAGAACTTGGCGGCACCGCGCTTCATCAATATCCAGTCGATGCTTTGCAATATCCCACCGCCACTCTATAGACAAATGGCTAGAGTATCGCGACAGTTCAGGAGAGCTCGTGCTAGAGCCTTGCACTTGGGCCATTTATTGCCTCTTTAGTTTAGCTATAACTACTACTAAAGATTAGAACAATAGTGGCTAACTAACATAAATATTATTAACCAAACACTTCAACGCAGACTTCTGACTAACCAAACCTTTAAACTGACCTTTATCGTCAACTAAGCACCAAGGGAAAGGCACCTCATTCGCCACAAGTTGAGCAATTTCCTCCTGAGGAGTATGCCAATGTAAAATACTCAAAATTGGCTGCATAATCCTATTCGCTGGTTTATACCAATAAGTATTTTCTTTGTTTGACTCTAAATCCGTCCCCATATTGGGAGTAAGGTGCAGGTTGATACTTGGTAGGTCAATAAAGCCTACACACTCTTTTTGTTCAACCACCGGAAAACAATCGTGTTCACCTTCATTAAAGTATTGATAGACCAATGAAAGTGGCTCTCCCGGATCGATATGATGAGAAACCTCAACAATATGACCGAGAGTATCGGCCAATGATGGCTGCTCCTTCTCCGCCACGCGATAGCAATCTTGTTCAGTGGGTAACTGTTCCAAAGGAAGCGGTTTGGAAAAGTAATAACCCTGGATTAAGTTGACGCCAAGAGATCTCATTGCCTCTAACTCTTGTTCGGTTTCAACACCTTCCGCTATCACTTCCAAGTCGAGCTTAGCGGACAAATGCACCAATGCCTTAACAATGTTGTACTGCCTTGAATCAGGCGTGATATTTTGAATAAAAGTGCGGTCAATTTTAAGAGTATCGAAGTAGCACTCTTTCAAGTAACGAAACGAAGCACTACCTGTGCCAAAATCATCAACCGCGATCTTAACGCCAGCACCTCTCAATAGGGCCAGAATCTCTCTGTTCTTTTCATCGCTATCAAAGTAAGCGCTCTCGGTAAATTCAAAAGTGATAAGTTCAGGATCCGTTCCTTGAACATCGAGAATTTTTGCTGCTCGCTCTAGAATGTCGCTCAACTCTGTGGTCGTTTTCAGTGAACGGTTAACGGATAAAGAGACATGATTTCCGAAACGCTGCTGTAAATCTGGAAACTGCTTCAGTGCATTGACTAAAACAAGGTCATCGAGTTCTACCACCTTATCTAGATCTTCAACCGCTTCTATCATCTCTTGGGTTGAAGCGACAAACTCCTCATGCTCAGGAAAGCGACATAAAGCCTCAAACTTCACTGCCTGTTGCATCTTCAAGTCAACAATTGGCTGGAAGTAAACTTCAATGTTTCCCTTACTCAATGTATCGATGACATGCTCTTCAATACGTTTCTTACGCTCTATCTGCTGGTGGATCTGGCGATCATAAAAGTTAACTCTTCTTTCATGCCCTGAGTGCAACTCTAAAACCGCTTGGTAGGCATGAGAAACAAGCTGGCTCGGTGTTGTCGCATCGGCCTGAAACACTGAAACACCCGTTATTCCAGACTTTAAAGCCATGGCCACCGGCGCTTGTGCATGCTTAAAACTATGAAACAGCTTTGTAATTGCGCGACCGATCTGTGCTACCACATGCTGATTGTGTTGATACTCAAATGGCAAACACAAAGCAAAGCAATCATGGCCTAAGTAACCGCAGCACAGAGTATGCGCATTGTCTTTTAGATAGCTCGCAAACTGCCTTTTCACTTCCGCCGTAGAATCCAACTTTGGCTGTAGTGCGACCACCACTAAACCTTGCCCCTTTTGAATATCGTTACATGCTTGCGTCAACAGCGCCAAAAAGCCCTCACGATTTGGCAATTGAGTAAGTAAGTCGATACCACCACTTTCGATATCATCGATTCTTTCTAACTTTCCGGAAAGATCTGCGGAAAGGCCGATAAAAAAAGGCGCGCGATTGGTCGATTGGATCTTTTGAATAGTGAGATCCTGAGGGAAGACAGTGCCATCAGCTCGGCGAGTTAGAATAGTCCCACTCCAGTGGCCTTGTTGCTTTAGTTGCCCCCATAGGTGTTCGTAATAAGCATCACTGTGTTTTTCTGCATTAAAAATGCTGGTTTTCAGCCCTGTAATTTCATTACTAGCGTAACCCGTTAGTTCTTCGTAGTGATGGTTACATACCAAGATCTTGGTTAACTCGTCTGCGACTAGGATTCCATGGTGGTGATTTTCGAACAGGAAATAAAAGACTTCAGTTAACTGATGCTTATCCGTAATGATTAGGCTTGGGGACAAGGTACCCGAAAGTTCATGCGGACTTACCCTATCAATCTTAATCTCAACATACGCAAATAGAATGTCAGGGGCTAATAAGCAACAACTCACCCTTTGCGAGTTATCGCTTTCTAAAACTGACTTAAACGCTTGCTTGATTTGGGCACGCTGCGATTTAGGTAACAACTCAAACAACATCCCCGCACCAACTTCATAGTGCTTGTCACCAAACAATAAGAGTTTAAGCTCTTCATCGCATTGTAATGTCTGGCTTTTGATATCAATTTGCCAATCATAAACACTAGATTTATCCCACGTAACCGGAACGGCTTGAGACCTCGACATTTGATTGATCGCGTTCGTCACGATACCCCCAGACAAAATAAGCACTCAGACTCATAATTTAGCTTATTTTCTCTGTGTAATGCTTTACTTAGATAACACTTTCAGTGCTCCTATATTTCCATAGGCAAAATAAGGGAATTTTCTGCTTATCAGATCACATATATTTGAGGTAGATAGTCGCCGTCCAAGTCGCTATAATTCGCGCTCCTTGAAACTGAGAGCAAAATATGTACAGCGACGTTACTCCTATTCATGAGCACAAAAAATATTGGGCAGAATGCTTTGGCACTGCACCATTTCTTCCTACTAGCCGAAAAGAAATGGATGCCCTAGGATGGGACAGCTGTGACATTATTATTGTTACTGGTGATGCATATGTTGATCACCCAAGTTTCGGTATGGCGATCATTGGCCGACTACTTGAGGCTCAAGGCTTTCGCGTCGGTATTATTGCCCAGCCAGAGTGGAGCAATAAAGATGCGTTCATGAAGCTTGGTAAACCAAATCTATTTTTTGGCATTACTGCGGGCAACATGGATTCGATGATTAACCGCTATACAGCCGATCGTAAACTCCGTCATGACGATGCTTATACGCCGAATAACGAAGGTGGCAAACGACCTGATCGCGCGACACTTGTATACTCTCAGCGTTGCCGCGAGGCCTACAAAGGTGTTCCACTCGTATTAGGTGGCATCGAGGCAAGTTTGCGTCGACTAGCTCATTACGACTACTGGTCTGATAAAGTTCGTCGCTCTGTACTTTTTGATGCAAAAGCGGACATTCTCCTGTTCGGTAATGCCGAGCGTGCATTGGTTGAGGTTGCGCACCGTCTTGCTGATGGCGAAGATATTTCAACTATCACCAATATTCGTGGTACCGCAGTAAACTTAGCTGCAGCGCCAGAAGGCTACAACGTCATTGACTCTTCACGCATCGAAAAGCCGCGTAAAGAAGCCTTTGTTCCTCAAAACCCATATGCGGTTGAAGAGCAATGTGACACCAAGGCGAAAACAGAAGAGCCTGAAGCTAAACCCATTACTATTCGTCCTTCTCGCCATGATGCAGCAACAACCGCTGTGCGAATTCCGCCGTTTGAAAAACTCAATAACGACCGAATTTTATATGCTCATGCTAGTCGGATTATGCACCTTGAAACCAACCCGTATTCTGGTCGTGCGCTGATACAACGTCACGGCGATCGTGAACTTTGGGTAAACCAAGCGCCTATTCCACTATCGACGGAAGAGATGGACCATGTATTTGGTTTCGCGTATGCCCGTGTGCCGCACCCTATGTATGGCAAGGCGAAAATCCCTGCTTATGACATGATCAAAACATCAGTGAACATCATGCGTGGCTGTTTTGGTGGTTGCTCATTCTGTTCGATTACCGAACACGAAGGTCGTATTATTCAAAACCGCTCGAAAGAATCTATCTTGAGCGAGTTAGAAGAAATCCGTGATAAGGTACCTGGCTTTACTGGCACCATTTCAGACCTTGGTGGTCCAACGGCTAACATGTACCGTTTAGGCTGTAGCGATCCTAAAGCAGAAGCAAACTGTCGTCGCCCATCGTGTGTGTTCCCGGGGATCTGTAATAAACTCAATACTGATCACCAACACACCATCGACCTTTACCGTGAAGCGCGTAAAGTGGAAGGCGTTAAGAAAGTAATGATTGCTTCTGGTGTACGTTATGACTTAGCGATTGAATCACCTGAGTACGTGCGCGAGCTTGTGACGCACCATGTTGGTGGTTACCTTAAAATTGCCCCTGAGCATACAGAAAAAGGTCCTCTGGATCTGATGATGAAACCAGGCATGGGCACTTACGATCGTTTCAAAGAGATGTTTGAAAAGTACAGTGCTGAAGCCGGTAAGAAGCAATACTTAATTCCATACTTTATCTCGGCGCACCCAGGTACCGAAGATGAGGATATGCTCAACTTGGCGCTTTGGTTGAAGAAGAACAACTTCGAATGTGATCAGGTACAAAACTTCTACCCGTCACCGATGTGTAATGCGACGTCAATGTACTACTCCGAAACTAACCCGCTTAAGCGTGTGAAGTACAAGAAGCGTGAAGAAGTACCCGTGGCTAAAGGTGAGCGCCAACGTCGATTGCATAAAGCCTTACTGCGCTACCATGATCCCGATAACTGGGCAATCATTCGGGAATCTCTGATCAGCATGGGTAAAAAGCATTTAATTGGCGATAAGCCAAACTGTCTTGTTCCTGCTGAAGATATCGACGCGAAAACACCAGCCCAACGCAGAAAGTCCGGCCGTCACGGCTCGCAACGTTTTGCGACCAAACATACTAAGAGTCAACCAGGATTCGAGAAGATGAATGGTGAACAACGCGGCAATGGTAAGGGAAAACCAAGCGCTCAAGGTGGCAACAAAACCCAAGGTAACCGCAATGGCAATGGTAATGGTAAGCCGGCGAGTAAACCTAATACATCCCGTAATGGTAAACCTTCAAGCCAAGGCAATAATAAGCCACCAGCAGGACGCAAACCAAAACGCCGCTAATAAAAATAAAGGCCTAGCTCAAGAGCTAGGCCTTTACGTTGATAACACGAGAGACGTTAAGCGTTAGCAGTTTCAAATTCTTGCATAAACTCGACTAGAGCCTGTACGCCTTCCAACGGCATTGCATTGTAGATGGATGCGCGCATACCTCCAACGGCACGGTGACCCTTTAGAGAAACCAAACCACGCTCAGCTGCCTGCTCAAGGAACACTGCGTCTAACTCAGGTTTAGCCAATTGGAATGGTACATTCATACGCGAGCGGTTTTGCGCGTGAACGTTATTAACATAGAAATCTGAGTTATCAATCTGCTGATAAAGCAGCTCTGCTTTCTGCTTATTGACGCTTTCCATCGCGGCCACGCCACCTTGCTCTTTCAGCCACTTAAAGACTAGGCCAGAAAGATACCAAGCAAACGTTGGTGGTGTATTAAACATCGAATCTTTCTCAGCCAGAACTTTGTAACTCATAAAGCTAGGAAGCAATTCGTTAGCCAGTTCGAGTAAGTCATCACGAACAATCGCAATGCAAATGCCTGCTGGGCCAATGTTCTTTTGCGCACCTGCATAGATAACGCCATATTTAGCAACATCAATCTCGCGAGACAAAATGTTAGACGACATGTCCGCTACGATTGGTTTGTCAGTCTGTGGCAGTTCTGAAATTTCGATACCGTCAATGGTTTCATTTGGACAGAAATGAACATATGCCGCTTCTGGGTCAATTTTCCAATCTGACGCATTGATAACCGCTGCTTTGCCATCAATCTCTGTTTTGGCTACAAAGGTATCAACTTGGCAATATTTGCTTGCTTCATCAATCGCACTTTCTGCCCAATAACCCGCGTCAACATAAGTCGCTTTCTTCGCTGCCCCCAAAAGATTTAGAGGAACCGCAGCAAACTGAGCTCGCGCACCACCCTGGCAAAATAGTACTTTGTAGTTGTCAGGGATATTGAGTAAGTCACGCAGGTCTTGCTCTGCTTCTTCCGCCACCTGAATAAACTCTTTACTACGGTGGCTAATCTCCATGACAGAAGTGCCTAGGTTGTTCCAGTCAACCAATTCCTTTTGCGCCTTTTCCATCACAGCTTTAGGTAGGCCCGCCGGACCCGCACTAAAGTTAAACACATTGCCCATTTGTCTTTCCTTGCAGATGATTCAATAACTAATTACTCGATTAATACCATGTTTTAGCACTGATAAAAAGCAAGAAAAGAGGTCTTAAGACCTCTTTTCACTTTAAGCTGCCAAATGTGGCAATTATGGTTGCAGTAATGCGGGTAGAAGTAATGCCATCAATGGAATCTGCTGCCCATTTTCAAACACCAAGTTACCTTCTTTTAGCTCAGCTTGTATTTGGTAGCCCTGCTCTGTCTCTTGGATTAGCTCCATCACCATGGCTTCATCAATACCTTGCTTGATAAATGGATACTCAGTGACTAGACCACTTGAGAAAAAGGTATCTAAGTCACCCGTTAGAGCAGGCAAAATCATCGCGGGGTTTTGGGTAACATTGCTTGTGCCTTCAGGAACGGTAATTTTCCATTTAGACTCAAACTCGCTGTCTTCACTTAGCTTCACCGCCATTTTATTCATCGCTAGGTAGAAACCTTTGGAGAATAAGCTCTCAACGTATGGAATGGCCGTTTCAATATCAGCACTCGTGAGCATTGGGTTGTTTTGATATAGGTTAACCAATTTCTCAAACGACTCACTGTCTAAATCACCAAACGCAAGATCAATAGAGACCCTGTCAACTTGACCATCTGAGGTTATAAGATCATTAAGATCGACTTTGTGCTGACTGCTAACCGTCTTAGCCATTTCATCAAATGAACTACTGAATGTGTACTGGCTGTCATGCATGCTAAACAAAGGGGTTTGGTCAACATTCATCACAGACGCTTCCGTCACTTTTAATGTCTGTTCACCGAGCCAAAAACTGTTCATTTTTTTGCCATTACCTTGGCCGCTTAGACCAGACATCAAGACCTTTTCGCCGGAATTAAAATCGATCTCAACCGATGGCACATCGAGATCATAAGTAATGTCACCTAGAACGCTCACATGGCCTTTTAAGGTAGATGGCGTCACCGACACAATCGCGCCATCAACGCCTTCGCTGACTTGATTCCACGCACTCAATTGTAAGTCGAAGTCTGTATTGCCGTTAAGTTGCGTCGTGGTACTCAACGTCAAAGGAAACTCGGGCATATCTTGTAAGACAGAGTCTGCGCTTAAGCTAAATAAACCATGGCTAATGTCACTGTTTACTACAACCTCAGAAGGCAAGCCGTCAATCGCTAACTGCTCTGCCAACACTGGATCTAACACGGTATAGCGCGTTGTTACTTTCGATGAGAAATAGCCGCGTTCATAGCTTACAACCTCAGCTTTAACTGACTCCGAAGAGAGGTTCGCGATCCCGTCTTGAATCACGGACTGTCCAATTTGGCCAACCGCAAGAGGCCAACACAATGCAAGCGCAATGGCGCCGCCGATGGCACCGAGTTTTTTTAGTTCCATGGTATTCGTTTCTTATATTAAGATTTGTTTCAGTCTACACGAAAAAACATTGAGATAAATCAGTGTATTGGCTTTCAAGCGAAAACAATCGAAAATCTCATATCTAGCTCCCAGTCCCTACCTTGAATAGTTGTTACTGTAACCAGTGTCCGTGTTTAAAGTGTAGCCTACTTGTGAATCAATTTTCCGTACTCTGTTTAGACAGTAACCCGATCAGTATTGAACAACTACGTCGCGAACTTAGCCCTTTCGCTGCTAAGTTCGACTTACATAGTGCCGAAAGTATCGAGGAAGCAAACGCCGCTCTGACCTTTTGCACTGAACGAAAACAAACTGTCGCCTTAGTCATCGCCAGTCATCATGAGTCGTTTAATGGCGCTGACTTCTTAATTCAACTCGATAAAAACCAACACACTAAAACAGCGCGAAAGATTCTCATCAGTTGCGGCCAAGACATCCAGGCGATTTTATCTGCGGTTAACGATGGCAGACTCGACCACTGTTTGACCAAGCCCCTACAAGATAACTTGGTTCACAAAACGGCGCAGAAAGAACTAACCACTTTTATCATTGAAAACGACAAAGAGAATTTGCTTTCCTATAGTCAAATCCTCGACCAACACCGATTACTTCGCACTCATATTGACCAAAAAATGCGTCACTATCGTGAAGGCTTCATCACTGACCATCACAGCCTTTCTGATCAGCAGTTGGTGGAACAAGTCACTACCGCGCTATTAGAGTTCTTTGCTAAAGAAGATAAAACCCGAGCAAGACGTACTTATTCTTCAGATCACTTACTGACTACGGAAGGTGAAGAAAACCAATTTCTCTGGTTCATCACCAAGGGGACGGTCGCGCTATATAAGAAAGATGAAATAGGCGTCCAAAGAGAAGTGGTACGCCACTCTCAGGGGAATATTGTTGGTGGTATGTCTTTTGTCACGGGTGAGCCCTCTTTTTCGACCGCAGTAACGCTCACCGAAACCGAAGTGATTAAGCTCGACCGCAAGGTATTTTCTAAAGTGATGCATTCGAATACTTCGCTGCTGCCTCTATTTACCAACCTTCTCTTACGCCACTTTAATCGTCGCTTGCAACGCAGTATCAATACCAAACTAGAGCTACAAAAAACCCTTGAGTCACTAGAAGATGCTCATCAACAACTTATTGAGCGTGAGAAAATGGCGATGCTCGGTCAGCTTGTTTCAGGTGTGGCTCACGAACTGAATAACCCTATTGCTGCGATTTTGAGAGGGACTGAAACTCTAACCAACAAAATTCAAACCCTGATTGACGCACGCTCGATTGATCAGGTCGGAGATGACGGCATTGGTGTCCTTAAACTCGGATTGACTCAAAGGCCAAAATCAACGGCCGCTGAACGCGACTTAGCCAATCAAGTGAATCAGAAAGTCGATAATCGACGCGTTGCCAAAAAACTGGTTAAGCTTGGGCTTGAACAGCAAAGCCGTTGGTATGAGGAATCCCAACAATCTCCCGACGCAACTTTAGAACGATTAGAACGGCTAGAAGAATATTACCTCGCAGGGAGTACACTGAGGTCAATTGGTGTTTGCGCAGGGCGAATTGCCGACATGGTCAAAAGCTTAAAAGGCTACGCTAGACCGAATGATGAGCGTTTTCATGTTGTTGATATTCATGAAGGTATTGAAGACACCTTAGTGATCTTCGAAAACAAACTCAAATTCCACACCGTTGAACGAGACTATAATGAGTTACCGCAACTGCCTTGTTTACCCATCGCATTGCAGCAAGTGTGGACCAACCTCATTTCAAACGCTATCGATGCTTTTCCCGACAAGGGAACGCTAACAATACGTACCGAACTTACTCAGCAAGATGCTCAAGATTGGGCGGTCATTTCGTTTACTGATAATGGCTGCGGTATTCCGCAAGAAATCATAGACAATATTTTCTCTTTAAACTTTACCACCAAGAAAGAAGGCAATTTTGGCCTAGGTATCGGGCTGTCAGTCTGCCAACAGATCATCCATCAACATGGCGGCAAAATATTGGTCGATTCATGTCTGGATAAGTTTACTCAAATGTCAGTTTGGCTACCGGTTAGCCAACCTCAGTTAACAGCAAGGAGCCATGAATGAACAAATACCTCATTTTATGTGTTGATGACGAACGTGAAGTATTAGATAGCGTCATTCAAGACTTAGATTGTTTTGAAGAGCACTTTTTATTAGAAGCGGCGGAGTCCGTTCAAGAAGCCAAACAATTGATCAGTGAATGTAAGGAACAAGACATAAAATTGGCGCTTATCGTTTGTGATCATATCATGCCTGACCAAACTGGGATTCAATTCTTGATTGAATTGAATGAGCAGCCAGAAACTATCCCGACTAAAAAAGTGTTACTCACAGGCCAAGCAGGTTTAGAAGACACCGTTGAGGCCGTTAATCACTCAAGCCTCGACTTTTACATTGCTAAGCCGTGGCGCGGAGATGAATTACGACAAGCGGTGAAGCAGCAGCTAACCAGTTACATCATCGACAATGAACAAGAGCTGATGCCTTGGGCGGCCGCGCTCGATACTGAGAAAATATTCGAAGCCGTCGCACAAAATAGAATCAACTATGGTGAATAATTAAACAAAGCTTGGCACGCCTATTGCTTTCTTATATAAATAACGACAAAACAATGACATTTCTATAGTGGCAGTCGCTATGATGCATTATCATGTCGTATTAAACGTCATGGCGCCCGTCGCTAAAGACCAAGGAAATTCACAAGATATAGGTTTATCGTCAATATGCGTAAAACAATCTTAGCTGCAGCACTCGTGCTAGCATCTGGTCAATCTTTTGCTCAAACCGACCCAAACAGCCCGGCGGTAATGAGCAACTTTAGTTATGACTACCTAGAAGCTCGTATCGGCGCAAGCCCGGTTACTTTTGGTGCCGCAATGAGCAAATCCGTACACCCAAATGCACACCTAATTGGCCGTATCGACTCTGAGTTCGAAGGCGATTACGATGCCGCAGCAGGTTTCGGCTTCCACGCCCCAATCAACAACTGGGCAGACCTTACTGGTGAAATGCTATTCCGCTTAGTCGATGATGGCGCTGCTAAAGGCACTGACACTGGTATGGAACTGAACCTAGGTGTTCGCCAGTGGTTAGGTCCACAACTTGAAGTGGGTGGCACAGGTGGTTACGTATCAATTGATGACAATGATGATTGGATTGGTTCAGCATACGTACGCTTCCACTCTACAGAGCTATTCTCTCTAGGTGGCGAACTGCGCATCAACGACTACTATGGTGATCAGTTTATGTTCACTACGCGCTTTAAGTTCTAAGCGTTACTGTTACTAAAAAGCCGAGGTTTATACCTCGGCTTTTTTAATGCAAATCCTTTTGCACTTGAGCATTTATTTCGGTTAGCTTAGTGACAATTCGCCAATAGCTGACGCTTGCGCGGTTCTTGAATCAGTTTCCAGTGAATCCCTTCTATCGCACCAGCAAACTTCCATAGTAGTTTCACATCGACATCACTACCGTAGGCCTGCTTAACTCGAGAAAACACAGCTGGCGCCCCTAATTCTAGGAAAGTCTCTACGTCTTCTACGCCCGCCTTCTTCACCATGCGCTCAAGAGTCAGTTGCATGTTGGGTAGATCACGTAAGCGTCGGTTTGCTGAAGAGCGCTTAAATTCACGTTGAGAGACTGAAAAAGAGATAGATTGCTCTACTAAATCAGATAAGTCAGCGTGCTTTGTGTTGAACAGCTCAGTGATATCATAATAGTTTACTGTCGCTGTCGTTTGTTTCTTCACGTGACGGTATTTTTCACAACCAAGCAAATTGAGTTGCTGATCAAGCTTCTCACCACCACGAATAAATATTTTGTCCGCACTTAAAAGTGCAAACATTGCTTCGTCTCTAAACAAACCTGTGCCGCCAAACATCGAACGTTTTTGGAAGTCACCGAATTTTGTCACGTACTGAATAAATTGTTGCTCTGTCATATCCATTGATCCTTAATCTAAAACCCCGATTAGTTACGATCACCAGATAGCAGCAGTTATAAGCGAAAAAATTAAAAACTCACCTAAGTTACATTATTTTTTGTTGTTTAACCTAAGCGATAACAAGTAAGGTAAATGATAGTTAACGAAACGAAATAAGTCTGTGCATGAATCACATCAAATAGAGATAGTTGACGGTTTATTGGGAAGTAAATCACACCTTAATACTTTTAGCATTTATAAAACCCGTTAGGAATTCACCAATAAAATGCCACGAAAAATATCAATAATAGTGATCAATCATTTGCTAATATGCATATAGAAACGTTACACTGTAAAAAGTGGCATAACCCTTAAGTTTATATGAATCACCTATCTTTTTACTGGTTGCCTGAAAATGGCGATCTGTTGCTCAAAGGAATTGAGTCTGAGTTTTTTAGCCTGATTGAACACGCAATTAGTTCAAGGAAAATATCTCTTCCCCCTATTCCTGATGTCGTTCTCAAAATTCAGCAACAATGTACTCAAGAATCAACAACGATTTCGGATGTCGCAGACTTACTGCTTGAAGATCCAGGCTTGGCCGCAATCGTTATCCGCGTTGCAAACTCTGTTATTTTTAATCGCCGTAACATCACTTGTACCGATCTGGTGACAGCTGTTTCTAGACTAGGAATTCTCCGAGTACGTGACATTGTGACCGCCCAAGCGATCGAGCAATTAAAGCATTCCATTAATCTCAGCAACTCATGCAACAGTATCTTAGTTGAAAGTGCGGTTACGTCTCGTGAACTTGCGGCAACGATGGTATTAGTCACCCGCGGATTCAAAGAGAGTCAACAAGCACAATATCGTCATATTGAAACGGATAAAGCACTATTGTGTGGCCTTCTCGCGGATATTGGTCTGTTTTGTATCGTAAACGAATACCACAACTATCTTGAACAAGGAAACTACCTAGATGAGGATATCGCATTCCAAATCTTTGATAGGCAATGTTCTAAAGCAAGTAAACTGGTCCTTGATAGTTGGGGGTTCGATAACGACTTCCTAGAAGTGGCATCTAACCAAGCCCTCCGATCAACTGAACACCTGATCTCTTACTTAGATATCGCGCGTATCGCTAATCATATATTGATGTATCGTCGTAAGGATGACGCGATAGACGAACATACTGTCGAAATCGATATCACCGGCGCGGATATACTGTACAAACTCAGTAATTTAAGTGATAGTGAGTTCAACACACAGATTGATGAACTTATTAGTGCAAGTGGCTTATAACCACTAGACAGGATGTACCATGTTTTCAGGGATGATATTTATCTTTGCCCCATTGGTGGTGGGGTATCTAATTTCTATATCTAAAAAATCGACTCTCGACACAATAAACGTCACTACTTCAAATCTTATCTACGTTATTTTGTCGTTGATGGGCTTGAGTCTGGCTGGGTTGGATAACCTAGGCCAGAACCTGCAATTGATCTTAAAGACCACTGCTGTTTTCTTCATATGCTTGAGCCTCGCTAACTTGGCAGTACTGCCATTTGTCGATAAGTTGATGCCGATTAAAACTGACACTAGCAACAAAAAGTTACCTCTTTCATCGATGGCGATGGAATCTGCGAAGCTTATTTTGGTGGTCGGCAGTGGCTTAATTGTCGGGTTAGCATTACCTTTTGATCTCAGTTGGGTCGATACCGCAAGCGAATGGATTCTATTTCTCCTTCTCTTCTTTATTGGCATTCAATTACGCAACAGCGGGCTTACTCTGCGCCAAATCCTGCTCAACAAACATGGCATGGTCATCGCCTTGGTCATTATCGTTAGCTCAATGATTGGTGGCATCATCGCAGCTTTGATCCTTGATATCGATATATACCGAGGTTTAGCGATGGCTTCGGGTTTCGGCTGGTACTCATTGGCAGGCATTTTAATGGGCGACGCATTTGGCCCGATATACGGCGGCGCTTCATTTATGATCGAGCTGCTGCGCGAATTGGTCGCTCTAATTCTGATTCCGTTATTCATCCGCACTAAGCCGTGTACATCGATTGGTTACGCAGGAGCAACCGCTATGGATTTCACTCTCCCTGTGATTCAAACAACAGGTGGGGTCAGATGTGTGCCGATTGCAATCGTTAGTGGCTTCATACTCAGCCTACTTGTACCAGTATTGATGCTGTTCTTTGTCTCACTTGCAGGCTAGATCGCAGGAATTCATCTGTAATTTTTCTATTATTGGCCCTTATTTTTAGCCTGAGTTGTTTAGAGTTATCTAAACGGAAAAATAATAAGATAAAACTTCAAAAGGAATCATTATGAAACGCATGCTCGTTGCATTGCTGCTAGGCACTACCTCTACATTTGCTGCTGCGGCAGATAACACTTGCCTTGCAAAAAAATATGATGCGTACATTGACGCTTCACTCCATTGGTATGAAGATTTAGCGAGTTTAACGTCTGAGCAATACCCAGATCTCAAAGAAGTAAGCGATTGGTTCCTAGAAGGCCGAAAACACCACTTTGAGTTAAATCGAGCTGCGGTTCACTATTACTTAACGCAAGATCAAACCAAAGTAGCTACTGCACAACCAGTCGAAGCATGGCTGCAACTGGAACAGAAAGATATTAAGGTGCTTGCATCTCGTAACGATGAACTAGGCCAGCTAGCAAAAGTAACCTTTGGTGATCGTCAAGCAAAGCCACACGAAAAAAATTACGAACTCCGCTCGGCTTTTGCTGATTTACTCAGCCACCCAACAAAAATTGATGCTGCACTTAAGCGCTACAATTCATCAATTAAACAGTTAGAATCGATCAAATGTGAGTAGCCTTATTGCTCACAGGGTCTTTAACTAGATTCTGCGACTGGCGTATTACAAAATCTAAGATTCGTTAATTAAGACGGGACTTTGCTCCCGTTTTCGTTTAGATTGTCGCGCTGCAATAAAAAAGATTAGAGCAATGTAGGCTGTATGATATCGGAACACAAAACGGCTGATGTGAACTTCGAGAGTTTACTCCGAATTTTCACAGTACCTGAAGGGCCAGACTCAACGCTAACAAGAATTGAAGAAGAGCTATCGCGCAACTTGAACCAGTTTCTACGCGAGCACATCGTCGCAGAAGAAAAACCGCTGCGAGAGATTGAAAAAGACTTTTCTAACGCTTCAATTCCTGAGCAACCCGAATTTGTTTCAGACCATACGCAGCATTTGCTAGATTCTTTAGTCTCGCATTCGGTTCATACCTCCGCACCCAGCTTTATTGGTCATATGACGTCGGCACTGCCCTATTTCTTAATGCCGCTGTCTAAGATTATGATCGCGCTTAACCAAAACTTGGTTAAAATCGAGACGTCCAAAGCATTCACTCCATTAGAGCGCCAAGTTCTTGGCATGCTACATCGCCTTATATACGGTCAAAATGATCAGTTTTACAGTCAATGGATGCACAGCGCCAACCACTCATTAGGCGCATTCTGCTCTGGTGGTACCATCGCTAACATCACCGCACTTTGGGTAGCTCGTAACAATGCTTTACGTGCCCAAGGAAGTTTCAAAGGCGTAGAAAAAGAAGGCCTCTTTAAAGCCATGAAACACTATGGCTATGAAGGGCTTGCTGTACTTGTCTCTGAACGTGGCCATTACTCGCTGAAGAAAGCAGCCGATGTCTTAGGCATTGGCCAAGAAGGCCTTGTCGCGGTCAAAACTGACAATAACAATCGAATTTGTCCTGACGCTCTACATGAAAAAATCATCGAGCTAAAAGCACAGAACATTAAGCCGTTCGCGGTTATTGGTGTTGCAGGAACGACAGAAACTGGGAGCATTGACCCGCTTAAAGCTATTGCGCAGATCTGCCAACAAGAAGCTTGTCATTTCCATGTTGATGCGGCATGGGGTGGAGCAACATTGATGTCGAACAACTACCGTCACCTTCTAGATGGTGTTGAATTGGCGGATTCTGTCACTATTGATGCTCATAAACAGTTATACATTCCTATGGGTGCAGGGATGGTACTGTTTAAAAAGCCTGATGCGATGAAATCGATCGAGCACCACGCTCAATACATTTTACGCAAAGGGTCTAAAGATTTAGGTAGTCATACGCTTGAGGGCTCTCGCTCAGGAATGGCAATGTTGGTTTATGCTGCAATGCATATTATCAGCCGCCCAGGCTATGAACTGCTTATCGACCAAAGTATCGAAAAAGCAAAGTTCTTCGCAAACCACATCGAACAGCAAGATGACTTCGAACTGGTTTCTGAGCCTGAGCTTTGCTTGCTCACCTATCGCTATGTACCAAGCCACATTCAATCCACGCTAGAACGCGCATCCGGTAAACAGCGACAAGAATTAAACGAACTACTCAATGAGTTGACTAAGTTCATTCAAAAACGTCAGCGCGAGACAGGGAAATCCTTTGTCTCACGTACACGCTTAAACCCAGAGCGTTGGGGACGATTAAATACCATCGTATTCCGAGTTGTTCTTGCGAACCCACTAACGGGTTGTGATATTTTAAGCTCAGTGCTCGAAGAACAGCGAGAAATTGCCAAGCAAGCGCCTAAGCTGATGGCAAAAATTGAACGATTAGTCGACGACATTAATCATTCGTCTAGAAAAAACTGAAATTTTCTTTCTAGAAAAGTGTAATTTCTCTATCAACGACAGCCTCATTATTGAAAGTTTTAGCGCTACAGGATCGAATTCTGTAGTTTAGCCAAAATTTAGTTTGAGGCTTGTCATATATTAGCCAATTCCCTAGTAGAAAAGTTGCCGCAAACCTTTTGCTTAGGTTTATACTGGCTGCATGGCGCTGGATTGTATTTGCTCTCTTAGGAAACAGTTTGTTTCTTATCATTAATTTCGGGTATGTCCAGTGAGTTGTTCTCTATACCCTCGTGAACACTATGAACACATTAGAAAAAATTCAAAAGAACCTAGAAAATTTTAGTAAGTCAGAGCGTAAAGTTGCTGAAGTCATTATGGCCTCACCTCAGACTGCTATCCATTCTAGTATTGCTACACTGGCTAAAATGGCTGATGTGAGTGAGCCGACTGTTAACCGTTTTTGCCGTCGTTTGGATACCAAAGGTTTCCCAGACTTTAAACTTCATCTCGCTCAAAGCTTGGCTAACGGTACTCCTTATGTGAACCGTAATGTCGAAGAAGATGATGGCCCAGATGCTTACACGCATAAGATTTTCGAATCTACGATGGCTTGTCTGGATGTGGCAAAGAACAGCTTAGATGCAATGCAAGTTAACCGTGCGGTCGATCTACTGACTCAAGCGAAACGCATTTCATTCTTTGGTTTAGGCGCATCTTCTGCCGTTGCAAAAGACGCACAAAATAAGTTTATTCGCTTTAACATTCCAATTACTTGCTTCGAAGACATCGTGATGCAACGTATGAGCTGTATCAATTGTACAGACAACGACGTGATTGTGTTGATTTCACATACTGGCCGCACTAAGAGCCAGGTTGAGATTGCGAACCTTGCCCGTGAAAATGGTGCGACCGTTATTGCTATCACAGCAAAAGACTCACCGCTTGATAAAGCGAGTTCACTGTCTATTTCGCTTGATGTGCCAGAGGATACGGACGTTTACATGCCAATGGCGAGTCGTGTTGTCCAAATGACAGTGATTGATGTGCTTGCAACAGGATTTACTCTTCGCCGAGGTTCTGGCTTTAGAGAGAACCTCAAGCGCGTTAAAGATGTCTTAAAAGACTCACGTTACGATAAACTGTCACAGTTTTAATCTAAAGAAAGCGGAGCAACATGCTCCGCTTTTTTCATTTCTATCTCAAGATATTACTAGCTTTTCGAGTAGCGGCTTTCATCTTCTGCTACGCTAATTCGCAATACACCAGCAGACTTAGGTGTCGGCACGGCAGATTCCTCTTTGCACACGCCACCACACTGACAAACATTCTCGAGTATATAACGCAGACGCTCCTTAGTAAGTGGAAGCGGATTACCTTTAATGGCGACAGTTTTCAATGCATCCTCTGTAACCAATTCAAACGATGTTGTACACACACCAAAGGTATCTAAAGTAGGAATAGCGAGCTTTTCTAACATCATATTGACCCATAATATGGCATCGTTTCTATGGGCATTCGCCCTACCCGTTAGTATTTGTGCCAGCTTAGTATAACGACTGAGAACATCACTACGCCCTGCCGAAAAGGCAGCCTTAATGTTCTCCGACATGACGTAAGGAGCTAGCCGAGCGGTAATAACACTATGGGGAGCATCTAGCTTGCCTCCGAGTGCAGACGCTAGTCCATGAGCGGCACCTAGCTTAGCATTAGAAATGGCCATTCCCCCTAGCATTGCAGCGAAAGAAAGATCCGAACGCGCACGGTGATCATCTTGCAGACAACCTGCCACCATCGACTGAGCCAGACGACGAAGTCCCTCTTCACATATCATATCGGTAAGCGGATTTGGTTCGCCACAAACATACGCTTCCATTAAGTGGGTAAACGCATCCATTGCACCACGTCCTGACAAATATCGTTCAGTGCCATAAGTAAGCGTTGGGTCAACTATCGCAACGTCAGCCAGCATATCAGGGCTACGTAAGCTTACTTTGACTTGGTCTTGCCCGGAGCGTAGCACCGCATTCTTGGTCACTTCAGAACCGGTGCTGGCTGTTGTCGGGATCGCGATATAAGGTAGCGGCTTAGATTTTAGTGGCACATTTCGTCCAACCACCTCCACATAATCATATACATCACCTTGATTGGGAATCACCGCAGCGAGAGCTTTACCCATATCAAGAACACTCCCACCACCGATCGCCACCACCATATCAGGCTTGAATTTACGACCAGCTAACGCTGTCTCTTCAATCATGGTGATGTTAGGCTCCCCATTGATTGAAACGTGCTGGTAGCGCATTCCTTGGGATTTCAAGTAGCGTATGATCGGTGTGGCGCGTTCCAAGCTCTTACCTGTCACAAGAAGAACGCTATAACCGTACTGATTTATGACTGACAATGAAGAATTCAGAGCACCCTCTCCGAAGATAATTCGTGTGGAGGTCATAAATTGAAACATGCTATTCACCCCTTTTCTAAGTCGTAGATTAAGCTTGCACCCTCGCAGTCAAAATTAACTTGATGCACTGCAAGTTGTTGGAAATAACCCCTACTTTCATGCGGCTTCTCGACCTAACGCACGTCAAAACATTACGAATGAGCGTTGTAAGGCTTAAATTTTGTTCGATAGATTTCACCTATCGAAACAACAGGCAAATGCCACTTTATTTCCGACAATGATTCGTGCATAGTTGCAGGTATCAAATTAAAGGAGAAAGAAATATGTTCGTTGTTATCTTTGGTCGCCCAGCTTGTCCTTTCTGTGTTCGTGCAAAAGAGCACGCTGAGACACTTAAAGCACAACGCGATGATTTCAACTACCGCTACGTAGATATCCACGCAGAAGGTATCTCTAAAGCTGACCTAGAAAAAACAGTAGGTAAGCCCGTTGAAACTGTTCCTCAAATCTTCGTTGATCAAGAGCACATCGGTGGCTGTGATGATTTCGAAGCATACGCGAAAGAGCACCTAGGCCTATTCGCTGAGTAATCGAATATTTCGAAAGAAGCCGCTTATCGCGGCTTTTTTTATACCCACAGTCCAACTCATTCATTAAATTCGTGTGAACTTATTTGACTAAGTAAACTAATAGTCAATTATAAAATATTTCACTTATCTTTTTGCAATAATCAGATACAATTCGCACACTTACTTAATCCCCTCGGCACAAACAAGAATTGCCCGTGAACATAGACGTCGTACTCCTGTTAGAACAAAACCCTATCCTATTGATCTTCGTTGTCTTGGCTATCGGCCTTGGTATCGGAAAAATGCGCTTCGGCAACTTACAACTCGGTAACTCAATTGGCGTATTAATTACCTCGCTAGTTATGGGTCACCTTGGTTTTACCTTCAATGCTGACGCTTTAACCATTGGCTTCATGCTGTTTATTTACTGTGTGGGAATCGAAGCCGGCCCGAACTTCTTTGGCATCTTCTTCAGGGACGGTAAGCACTACTTCATATTAAGTATGGTTGTGTTATCGACTGCACTCTGCATCACTTACTTTGCTAGCCACCACTTTGGTCTCGATTTCGGCCTTTCAGCCGGTATGATGGCAGGAGCTCTCACCTCAACGCCTGTACTAGTAGGTGCGCAAGACGCACTAAATTCCGGTTTAGCCACTACGCCACGAAATATGGATTTTGCGCAAGTCATAGAGAACTTATCCGTGGGTTATGCGATGGCTTACTTGGTTGGTCTAATTAGCATGATCATGTTTGCTAAGTTACTGCCGAAACTGCAAAAGCAAAACCTATCTGATTCTGCCCAACAAATCGCGCAAGAACGCGGATTAGGTAGCTCAGGGCAACGTAAAGTCTATTTGCCGATTATCCGTGCCTACCGAGTCGGCCAAGAGCTTATTGACTGGATAGATGGCAAGAACCTGCGAGAATTGGGGATCTATCGTCAGACTGGCTGTTACATCGAGCGTATTCGTCGTAACGGCATCCTAGCGCACCCTGACGGTGATGCGATTTTGCAACAAGGCGATGAGATAGCACTGGTAGGCTTCCCGGATAGCCACGCTCGACTGGATCCAAGTTTCCGTAACGGTAAAGAAGTATTCGACCGTAACCTACTCGATCTTCGTATTGTTGAAGAAGAGATCGTGGTAAAAAGTGATTCTATCGCCGGTAAACGCCTGTCAGATTTGAACTTATCCGAATACGGCTGTTTCCTAAACCGAGTAGTCAGAGCGCAAATCGAAATGCCAATGGATCTTGATATTGTTCTTGCTAAAGGTGACGTCCTGCAGGTGAGCGGCGAGAAAAGTCGCGTTCACGGCCTTGCTGAAAAAATCGGTTTCATCTCGATTCATAGCCAGATGGCGGATCTGCTCGCTTTTTGTAGCTTCTTCATCTTAGGCATTATGTTTGGCTTGATCACCATGACATTCGGCCAAGTTTCATTCGGACTGGGCAATGCGGTAGGTCTTCTGCTATCAGGTATTACACTGGGCTTCTTAAGAGCAAACCACCCGACTTTTGGTTATGTACCTCAAGGCGCGCTAAACATGGTCAAAGATCTTGGTCTGATGTTCTTTATGGTCGGGATCGGTTTGAGTGCTGGCGGTAAGATGTTTGAGCACCTATCACAAGTTGGTCCGCAAGTTATTGGCCTTGCGTTTTTGGTCAGCGTTGTCCCTGTCGTGCTGGCGTACTTGGTTGGCGCTTATATACTCAAGATGAACCGCGCTTTGCTGTTTGGTGCTATTATTGGCGCACGTACTTGTGCTCCAGCGATGGACATCGTTAATGACTACGCTAAATCGACAATTCCTGCATTGGGTTATGCTGGCACATACGCTATAGCCAACATATTAATGACCCTCGCAGGTACAGTGTTAATTATTTTGAGCTAGCAAACTGACTGACAAGCAAAGAGGAGGCAATGCCTCCTCTTCTCGTTTCTACTATAGTGGCCAAGAAGTCACGCCATCCACTGGTGTTTCTCTTTGAGCGAACTCATCCAAACAATACCCCGTATTGCTTGAAGAAAAATAGCTTAGAGGCATCGGAGTAAGACTCTTTGCACTCACTTCAGATTTCGCCTTATCAGAAAAACTAAAACCCCACATGTCGAGATAGTCACGCATATCACGCTCAGTGATGATGCTAAACGCAATCAACAACCAATCATCATTACTGATGGTGTTTGCCTCATCACGGCTGTAGCTCGAGAAGCCTATATTATCCCGATAAGTTAACCAACGCGTTTCATCCGCTCTTAGTCGGTTAAACTCTCGTTCTAGAATGTGCAATCTTCCAAGCAAATGCCAACCGTTGTTAATCACGCCCTGACTTTGTGCCTGCATCATTATCTGAATGAAGATCCTTGCTCCCCAGCTCCAACTCGTTTGACCCTGCGCTGCCATGAACGCATGAGGATCCGCTTGCTGACGACTCGTTTGTAACAACTCATACTGGCTCTTAAAATCTAGGCTTTGACACGCAGAGACTTTACCTGTTTCAGCAAAGTATCGGGACTTGCTGTAATACGAGTAGTAATTGGTTGTTGAGTGTCCATCCCAACCAGCAAAACGAAATCGCCCTTTTTCAAGTCCATGGCCTAGCTCATGCAAGTCACCGTGTCCGAGTGGATGGAATGACCAATACGCATCATACGGATTCCCTGAACAACCATAGCCACAGTTCGCTTGATCTGCGTTCATATGCTTTACCACATCAATGGTTTCAACTTCCCATCCCTTATTGATTGCGTAGTGATGAATATCCTCAATACTGTCGATCCCCGGCCCTTGGAATCCGGCTAACGCATGAGGCAAGTTATGTACATATCTTTCCGTAGCCAAAGCCATATCTTCTGGCTGTTCCCATTCTGGCGCGCTGATCGACTCCTTCATTTTTTCTGACTTAGAGTGAACTTCAAAACCCGGAGTAACAAGCTCGGCCCAATCGAAAAGATTGGCGTTCAGCTGTTCGACGAACGTTTGATTATCTTCTCGGCTTCGCCAAACCGGATGCTGCGCCACCCCTTCAAACTTAAGCGAAACATCGTAATTGTTAGCACTGAAGTGAACTTGAATTGGCCCGCCATAGGAGGAGGTTAAACGAATTGTCTCCCTAGGTTTCACTTCATAAGCGTACGATGTGACTAACTTAGGTCGACTATACGCGTGATCATTGAACTCATGCGTTGCCCCGCTGCGCAAGGTATTAATGACGATTTTGGTTGTCACGGGCTCATTGTCCAGTCGCGTGACAACTACGCTCTCGCCAGGCAATGCGTAAACCCCGGCACTACGAAAGTTACGCTTAGATTCTAAGGTTACGGTTTTCGAAATACGTTCCACACGTTCATCAAAGTGACTACGACTGAAATTGCCCATATCGGGTTGAGCATAGTTAAGCGTGCGACTGTTATACTGCGCATAATCTGCATAGTATGACCTGAGGAATTCCACTCGTTCTGTATTGAGCTTATCCATCGGGAAAGACACTTTATTTCGATAATAGTCAGCGGTTAAAACCAATAACTTTTCATACTCGTACTGGTCTGTATTAAACAGTTCTGTGCCCCGCTCATCTAACGACTTTAGATGTTCACGTATACTATTAGCCGGCTGATAAAACTCATCCATATTTGCCTCGGCTGGACACGATTTGTCATCACACAAAGAGAGATCAATACTGAATGTGTCGTCAGCCAGCTTTTCTAACAGAGCTTGCTGCTGGCTGATTTCAGCGGGAACATGATCAATCAACTCGCTTGGCGACCAATCAGATATACCTAGTTTTCTCCAATAGTTATCGCCAACGTATTTGATATTCAACAAATTAAATACCAAGTCTCCAAGCGGCATCATATGACCATTTAAGTGTAGGTAGAAAATCGGAATCTCTAACTCAAGAGCTCTTCGAAGTGCTACTTCTACTGCAGGTAAATCTTGTTCATCGGTGAGATGCTGAGACAACACCAAAACGTTCGGCCTCGCCTCTACACAACTTAATAGCTGCTCCCCATCGCAAGCACCAACTTGGTTAACTGTCACCACTTCATTAAACCGTTTATCTATCCACTCTCTAGTCGCGGACTCATCAGGAAAATAATAAGACTGATCCAAGTGAGCTAACACAATATTGGTCGTTTTAGTAATGCCCTGCCCATTTAGCCAAGTCCATAGATTCTCTGACCACTGCTCCATCTCACTATTGATTGATGACGGTGAACGCAAGCTGGTTCGAAATGGGTTACTGCCGAGCGCGACATAGCGACCTGAAACGCCATACTCTCCTGCAATACCTAATGTGAGCTGCTGGTCAGCATAGCCACTTTGCAACGCTTTATTGGTCTTTAATATTGAGTCATTAAAACCGTAGGTTGGAGACATAATTGCTGCATCATGACTAGGGTCCCAATATAGTGAGTTGGTATCGCCGTTGAGGCTACGTTTTATTTGATTAAACTGGTTCTGGTAACCTTCGAGCAGCTTTTCACTATGCTGCGCATACTCTTTTGCATCTTTGACCAAAAGCGCGTCACCGGATAATAAAGCTCGTTCTACGTTAGTTTGCGGTTTAACAATAACGCCGCCACCTCCACTTCCTCCTGTAGAGCCCCCCGTATCCACACCTCCAGTGTTAACATTACCTTGGGCACCGTTTTCCCCGTCTCCACCACAGGCAGAGAGCAGTACAACAAATGAAAAACACGACACAATTTTCCAGCTAATACGACTCATATTAAGTAGCTCATTAAATTTTTTCGGAGTTTAATCGCTACAGAATCAAGAGCCTATGGGGAGTTTTCTGATCTTTTGTATTTTTGAAGCGTGCTATCAAAATAGAAATGAAAACGGCACCTTTCGGTGCCGTTAGTGAGCTAGCTGAGGGGCCTTAAATAGGCTAAGAATCGTTTCTCAGCAAACTTGAAGCAACCGAGAATAATGAACGTCAGTGCCATGTAGAAAAGGCCAGCAGTTAAGAAGGACTCAAATGGCGCATAGTAGCGCGAGTTAACTAAACGAGCAGCTCCTGTCAGGTCGACAATAGTAACGATGCCGGCAACTGCACTGCCATGCAGCATAAAGATCACTTCGTTACTGTAAGCCGGTAATGCGCGGCGCAGTGCACTTGGTAAAATAATGCGTCGATAAGTTTTAAAAGTACTCATACCGTACGCTTTTGCGGCTTCCACTTCACCTTTCGGCAATCCGTTAATCGCCCCACGAATGATTTCAGCAGTATAAGCCGAGGTATTGAGTACAAATGCGACTAACGCGCAGAACCACGCATGCTCCCACAAGGTGTCTTTAACCGGGAAGAACTGGTCCATGCCGTAGTAGATTAGGTAAAGTTGAACAAGCAATGGCGTGCCACGGAAAAAGTAGATAAACGCCCAACTTGGCCCATTAAACAAATAGTTCGGGCTATTACGAGCAACACCTAGAGGAATTGCGACAACCAAGCCGATGATCAGTGCTGCACCAACTAACCACGCTGTAGTCCAAAGCCCATCCAAATAAATCGGTAGGCTTTCGATAATCAAAGAGAAATCCATTTCTTACCTCGCATGAATACTAAATTTGCGCTCTACCATCTTCAGGAAACCTGTCGATACACTGGTAAAGAATAAGAAAATAAGCGCCACCGCCATATAGAATGTAAACGGCATTTTGGTCGTACCCGCCGCTAGAGCGCTCATACGCACCATGTCTTCCAAGCCAATGATGGACACAAGGGCTGTGGTCTTAAGAAGTACTAACCAGTTGTTACCAAAGCCTGGTAAAGCATGGCGGATCATTTGCGGTAATAAGATTCGACGAAATGCTAAGAACGAGCTCATACCATAAGCTTTAGCAGCTTCAAGTTCACCTCGGTCTACCGCCATAATTGCGCCGCGGAAGGTCTCAGCCATATAGGCACCGAAGATGAATCCAATGGTTAGAACGCCAGCAATGAAAGGGCTGACATCAATATAATCTGGTAGGTAAGAAGTCCACTCGTGATCTGGATTGCCAGATGCAAACCATTCATTGAGCCATTCATTGATGGAGTAAAGGCTGTTGTTAAGAAGAATCTGTCCACCAAAGAAGATAAGCATCATCAGAACTAAGTCTGGAATGCCACGTATTACAGTAGTATAAAGCGTTGCGATTGCTCTCGCCCAGCGATAAGGTGCCATTTTAGCAAGCGCGCCAAGCATACCCAAAATCATTGCCACCAGCAGCGACAATAAAGCCACCTCTATGGTCACTACGGCCCCTTTTAAAATAGAGGCTTCATATCCTTGTAAATCCAGCATAGGTATGTTCCTGATCCCTAGACTATAAAACTAGGCCGTTGGTTATACTCCTAGGAACAAAAACCAACGGCCATCTATTGACGATTACTGACCGTAAACGTCGTAGTTGAAGTACTTAGCAGCGATGTCTTGATAAACGCCCTTCTCACGTAGAGATAGGATAGCCGCATCTAGCTTCTTAGTTAGGTCTTTGTCTTGCTTACGAACAGCGATACCAAAACCTTCACCGAACCATTTAGGGTCAGTTAGAGATGGACCTACGAATTCGTACGCTTCACCACCTGCTTTATTTAGCACGCCTTCTTCAAGCGCTGATGCATCACCTAAAACTGCAGCTACACGGCCGTTAGCAAGATCTAGGTAAGCTTCATCGAATGAACCGTAACGTACGATAGATACTTTGTCACCGTAGTTATCAGTTAGGTACTTGTCGTGTGTTGTTGCACGCTGAACAGCGATTTTCTGGCCATCTAGGTTATCGAAATCTAGACCTGCGCCTTTCTTCGCGATGAATTTATTTGGGATAAGAGCATATTTACCAGTGAAGTCGATCTTCTTCTTACGCTCTTCAGTAATAGACATTGCTGCAATGATTGCATCGTATTTACGAGCCAATAGAGAAGGAATGATGCCATCCCAATCTTGAGGTACGATCTTACACTTCACTTGCATCTCTTCACAAAGTGCGTTTGCCATATCGACATCGAAGCCTTTCAGTGAGCCATCGGCTTCTGTCCAGCTAAACGGAGGGTATGCACCTTCAATTCCGAAACGAACTGTTTTCCAATCCTTTGCTTGTGCCACACCTGTAACTGCGGTAGCTGCTAATGTTGCTGCTAATAACCACTTTTTCATTTCCATACTCCTGATATTGTGATTTTTATTTTAAACGTACTTGTTGTGTTTGCCGTTGTCCGGCGATTAGTAAATTGACGAAATGAACTGCTGCAATCTCTCAGAGTCCGGGTTCGTAAATAGTTTAGATGGGTTACCTTGTTCTTCAACTAATCCTTGATGTAAGAACATAACGTGATTAGACACATCGCGAGCAAAAGCCATTTCGTGGGTAACCACTAGCATGGTGCGCCCTTCTTCTGCCAAATCTCGCATAACCCCTAGCACTTCTCCGACTAACTCAGGATCAAGGGCTGAGGTAGGCTCGTCGAATAGCATTACTTCTGGGTCAACCGCTAAAGCTCGTGCAATAGCAGCACGTTGTTGCTGACCACCAGAAAGGTGACCTGGGTAGTAATCTTTACGCTCGTATAGACCCACTTTTTTCAACAACATTTCTGCATTTTCGATGGCTTGAGCTTTGGGTACACCAAGCACATGAATAGGCGCTTCAATGACATTTTCAAGCACGGTCATGTGTGACCATAGGTTAAAACCTTGGAACACCATCGCTAAACGCGAGCGAATGCGTTGAACTTGTTTTTCATTAGCCGGAACTGCTTCACCTTGGCGATTGTTTTTCATCTGGATTAACTCACCGTTTACCCAAATATCGCCCGCAGTTGGCGTTTCTAGAAGGTTAATACATCTGAGAAAGGTACTTTTACCGGAACCTGATGAACCGATAATTGAGATTACGTCCCCTTTGTGAGCTTCTAATGAGATGCCCTTTAAAACTTCATTTTGTCCAAATGTTTTGTGCAGTTCTTTTATGTCCAGCGCTGGTACATCATTCATGCGCTATTACTCCCTGTCTTTATTATGACCAATCACTCTATAAAAGAAGAGACTGGTTGACTGCTGGGTTCCACCCACATTGCGATACAAATTAGCACTACACCGGCTAAGTTGCAACAAATTATTAACCTGCCATTTCCAGATATACAGTCAATTTATATGAGTAAAAATGCTCATTACAGACAAATAAACTTCATTTTACGCATAAAACCATTCACTAACACAGTGACGGCAACTTATAGCTAATTAACAATTTTATAAAAACAAGATCCAACTCACTTAATCGTCTCATATCTAATAAACTGGCCGATTATTATTCACTGTAGACCGTTAATTTTTCTCAGAATATGAAATTATATTTCACTGAAATCATCGGCAGACACGCAATAAATCCGCTGTTGTGTAGTTTTCTTTCACAACCTTTCATAAAGTGATCTAAATCAATCACTCTTTAGGGTTACCACGTTACACTCGCCTCAAAGATAAAAGCCTCAATAGGCATATTTTTTGTCTTTTAAATCCTCTACGCTAAGCTCACTTACATCGTGCTACAGCTAAGGTGACCAGGATTCAATTGCAGGAAGCTAAGCCAGGTTATATATAGTGCGACCGTCATAGAATAATAATCGGGTCGTATGTTGAAGAGTTATTAACAATTTTTGAATATGAGGAATCTATGTCAGACGCAGTAAACAAGCCGCACTCTGATTCGGATATCGAAAACAAGAGCTATAAAGAGCTGCACCGTCCAGCTTCTGAATTTGAAAGCCGTTCAGATTACCTAGATCACGAACTGCAAATCATGAAGCCACGCCGCTTCGGTTTGAACCTTCCTGGTCGTGACTTCCGCTTCGAACTAGAAGATTTGGTCCCAGCTCTTGCCGGTACTATCGGTATTATCGCAATGTACTCAGCGGTAATGATGTCTTGGGCAGAAGGTCTAACAGCAGCATGGGATCACGTTAACTTAGGCAAAGATTTTGCTATTGAAGTTGCACGTGTAGAAATGCTTATCCCTGCACTCCTTTTCTGTATTCTTGCTTCTGGCTTTATTAACCCTAAAGCTAACCTAGCAGGTAACCACGGGCCAATGATCCCTCTTATAGGCACAATCGCTCTAGCGGGTGCACACCCTCTTGCATTGGCAATTCTAATTGGTGTATTTGGTCTGATTTTGAGTCTGCTAAAGGGTGGTTCAAAACTGGTTAACCTGACTTCACAAGGAACCGCGGGGGGATTGCTTATCTTCCTTGGTTTGACCGGTACAATGAGCCAGATCAACTCAATCCAAGCTTGGGCTGTTGGTTTACAATCTGACACTGTTGCTGCTGGCAGCATGGGTTACATTGGCTTGATCGTTCTTGCGGTAACCATTGGTCTCTATGCATTCCTTGCTAAAGTAAACAAACGTTGGTTAGCCATTCCAGTTTGTGCATTTACAGGACTAGTGATCGCATTGATACTCGGTGCCGGCTTCGATATCAAATTTGTGACTGAAACGGGTCTACCAAACTTAAACCCAGTTTACTGGTGGGGTAGTACAGAAGAAGGTTGGATGCTTGGTTTACCAAACCTAGAGCACTTCATTGCTTCACTGCCGTTCGCAATCCTTGCTGTTGCAATGTGGTCTCCAGACTTCCTTGGTCACCGTATTTTCCAAGAATTAAACTACCCGAAAAAATCTGAAAAAGTGCTGATGGATGTTGATGACACAATGACTATGTGTTCTGTTCGTCAGATGGTGGGTACAGCAGTTGGTGGTGGTAACATTACTTCTTCTTGGGGTACTTACATGATCCCTGCAGCGATTGCTAAGCGCCCTATTCCAGGTGGTGCAATTCTACTAGGCTCTCTATGTATTATTGTTGCGATTCTGGGTTTCCCAATGGACGTTGCAGTTTGGCCACCAGTAATGCGCGTTGCGCTGCTTGTAGGTGTATCTCTACCTCTACTTGAAGCGGGTATGCAGATGGTTAAAGATTCAAAAGACTCACAAGCGGCTGGTATCTGTATCTTTGGTTCTGCGGTTGTTAACCCAGTACTTGCTTGGGCACTTACTATGCTGCTAGACAACAACGGTCTAATCGGTGATAAAGAGCGCGCAGCACGTCTATCATTCGTCGATAAGATTGTTATCCCTGTTGGTGTTCTAGTTATCTGTCTAGTTGCAATGCTAGCAGTTGGTATGCTAGAAGGTCAGTACGGAATCCCTGCGTTCCTATAAGAAAAATAATGTTGAGAGCCAAGTTAGGCTCTCAACTTTTTTTGAACAACAAGCTTTAATTTAAAAAATAATTTAATAAAACGTCCATTTATTGATTTAGTTTAAGGTTTGCAAATTTTTTTTAGCGTACTCTTGAAAGCAAGTTAGTAAGCAACCATTTAGATAACAGTGACAATATCTATAGTTTTACACCAATTTGACTGATCGAATTTAAAGACTATACATATTGTTATTCATAAGAGTGTACCGCCCCAGCAATGGGAAACTAGCTGGCTCAACAGTTAGCAAGGTACGTGTTTTTTCTACTAAAAAGGTAGGTATGTCATGGCAGAGCAATTTGCTAAAGCTTGGGAAGGTTTTGCTAACGGTGATTGGCAAAACGAAGTAAACGTTCGCGACTTCATTCAGAAGAACTACACACCATATGAAGGCGACGAGTCTTTCCTAGTTTCTGAAGGTACTGAAGCGACAAATGCGCTTTGGGCTAAAGTAATGGAAGGTATCAAGCAGGAAAACGCGACTCACGCACCTGTTGATTTCGATACTTCTGTTATCTCTACCATCACTTCACATGATGCTGGTTACATTAACAAAGACCTAGAAACTATCGTAGGTCTACAAACTGAAGCTCCGCTTAAGCGTGCAATCATGCCTAACGGCGGCGTACGTATGATCGAAGGTTCTTGTAAAGCATACGGCCGTACGCTTGATCCACAAGTTTCTAAAATCTACTCTGAGTACCGTAAAACACACAACCAAGGTGTTTTCGATGTTTACTCTCCTGACATCCTAAAATGTCGTAAGTCTGGCGTTCTAACTGGTCTTCCAGATGCATACGGTCGTGGTCGTATCATCGGTGACTACCGTCGCGTAGCACTATACGGTGTAGACTTCCTAATCAAAGACAAAGTAGCTCAATTCCACTCAACTCAAGACCAACTTGAGTCTGGTGAAAGCCTACAAATGACGATGCAGCTTCGTGAAGAGATTCAAGAGCAGCACCGTGCACTAGGTCAAATGAAAGAGATGGCAGCGTCTTACGGCTACGATATCTCTGGCCCTGCGACTACAGCTCAAGAAGCTATCCAGTGGACTTACTTCGGTTACCTAGCTGCTGTTAAATCTCAAAACGGCGCGGCTATGTCTCTAGGTCGTACTTCTACGTTCCTTGACGTTTACGTTGAGCGCGATATCGCTGCTGGCATCATCACTGAAGAACAAGCTCAGGAAATGATCGACCACTTCGTAATGAAGCTACGTATGGTTCGTTTCCTACGTACTCCTGAGTACGACGAGCTATTCTCTGGCGACCCAATCTGGGCAACAGAATCTATGGGTGGTATGGGTGTTGACGGTCGTACGCTAGTAACACGTACTAACTTCCGTTTCCTAAACACGCTATACACTATGGGTCCTTCTCCAGAGCCAAACATCACTGTACTTTGGTCTGAGCAACTACCTGACGGCTTCAAAAAGTTCTGTGCGAAGGTATCTATCGATACTTCTTCTATCCAGTACGAAAATGATGACCTAATGCGTCCAGATTTCGACAACGATGACTACGCTATCGCTTGTTGTGTATCTCCAATGGTTATCGGTAAGCACATGCAATTCTTCGGTGCTCGTGCAAACCTAGCTAAGACTCTACTTTACGTTATCAACGGCGGTGTAGATGAAAAGCTTAAGATCCAAGTGGGTCCTAAGACTGAAGCAATGACTGACGAAGTTCTAGACTTCGACAAAGTTTGGGCTGGTCTAGACAACCTAATGGATTGGCTAGCTAAGCAATACGTGACTGCGCTAAACGCTATCCACTACTCACACGACAAGTACAGCTACGAAGCAGCGCTAATGGCTCTTCATGACCGTGACGTTCGTCGTACTATGGCTTGTGGTATCGCTGGTCTATCTGTTGCAGCTGACTCATTGTCTGCAATCAAATACGGTAAGGTTAAGCCTATCCGTGACGAAGATGGCATCGCAATCGACTTCGAAATCGAAGGCGACTACCCTAAATTTGGTAACAACGACGCACGTGTTGATGACATGGCTTGTGAACTTGTTTCTAACTTCATGGGCAAAATCCGTAAGCTTAAGACTTACCGTGATGCAATCCCAACTCAGTCTATCCTTACTATCACTTCAAACGTGGTTTACGGTAAGAAGACTGGTACTACGCCAGACGGTCGTAAAGCAGGCGCTCCATTTGCTCCAGGTGCTAACCCAATGCACGGTCGCGATGAGAAAGGTGCTGTAGCTTCACTGACTTCTGTAGGTAAACTACCGTTTGCTGACGCAAAAGATGGTATTTCTTACACATTCTCTATCGTGCCAAATGCACTAGGTAAAGAAGAAGGTTCACAGCGCGCTAACCTTGCTGGTCTTATGGATGGTTACTTCCACCATGAACAAGGCATCGAAGGCGGCCAACACCTGAACGTTAACGTTCTTAACCGTGAAACTCTAGAAGACGCTGTTAAGCACCCTGAGAACTACCCTCAGCTAACAATCCGTGTATCTGGTTACGCTGTTCGCTTCAACTCTCTAACTGTTGAGCAGCAAAAAGACGTAATCGCACGTACATTTACTGAGTCTCTATAATCTCAGTTAAATGATTGACTAAAGCCCCGCAATCGCGGGGCTTTATTATTTCTACTTATCAAACTCTACGCTTTCAGCGATTTCGCACACACTTAGCTACAGATGGCCTATTTATTGCTACCATTTGTATCAACTTATCCTGTACTATCATCTCAGTTATTTTGTGAAGCACAATCAAATGAAGTTAAACCACGCCCTACTCTTGCCACTTGTATTGGCCTCTACGGCATCTTTTGCCTCGGAAAAATCAACCATCCAATTTTCTCTTGATAATGATGGGGTTTTTGGCGTTGACCAAGACTATACCAATGGTATTTTCCTAAGTTATACCAGTGGAGCGATTACTCCTTATTCACTCTTTAGTCCATTAAGTCTTTCTTACTGGGGTGGTGCGTCATTAGATAAGTTTGAGTTCACTTTAGGCCATAAGATGTATACGCCTTCGGATATCGAAGCGACCGAACCAATGATCAATGATCGACCTTATGCGGGTTACTTACATGGTGAATTCAATTACATCAGCCTTCACCCTCAACAAGCACAGCGATTCAATCTAACCATTGGTACAACTGGTGAGAACTCTCTTTCGGAAGAGGCACAAAAGTTAGTCCATTCAATCACCAAGTCAGATGAACCAAATGGCTGGGGCTATCAAATTGATAATGAAGTGGTCGGTAGTATCGGCTATTTGAGCCACTTTAACTTGCTACGTCAGCGTTCCGTTGCCAATACCGATTGGGAAATATCAAACGTCTCTGAGGTTAATGTCGGCAACTTCCGCAGCGATGTATCTACCGGTTTAATGTTCCGTTGGGGTGCCGATCTAGGCGGTAGTATGGGTGCAGCTAATATCGACAACGAGAATCCGTTTAGAGCGGGCATGCTAGGCGCTTCACAAGGCGGCTGGTTCTTGTTCGCTGGCGCCGAAGCACGCTATCGCTTTAATGATATTACTATCGAAGGTGACCGCCCTGGTGTTGATGAATATGCGATTGCCAATGGCGAAGATCCTAGCATCTATGATGTCGAGCTAGAGAATGTCCAAGCAACAGGCGTTGCAGGTTTCGCATGGTATAGCCAAAGCTTCGGTGCTACTTTGACGGCAACCGTAAAAACACCTGATTACAAAAAAGCGCCTGAATCCGTCTACGGCACAGGCGCTGTCACTCTTTACGCTTTCTTCTAAATCGTAAATTTCTGGCAGTCTTGATTGAGGCTGCCAGCTCTCTGCTCTACCGCCCCACTGACACTCTTCAACTGCGCGTTATTCTCTTCGAGTTCTTTCATCGCCGAGGATATTTGTGTCATGTTATCAGCCATCGACTGACTGGTGGTCGCTAGCTCTTTGATAGAGGAAAAAATCACTTCGGTTTGATGTGATGCTTCGTCCGCTTTTTCAGTGATCAATTTAAGCGCATCCATCGCTTCCTGACCTTTTTCTCGACCCGCAGTCATCGAAGATTCAGACTGACCGATGTATTGGATCACCTCGGCACTCTCTTTCTTCATCGTATCAATGGTTCCAGAGATTTCAGTTACAGCATCGACGGTACGAACAGCCAGGCTGCGTACTTCATCAGCTACGACGGCAAAACCCCGCCCCTGCTCCCCTGCTCTCGCCGCCTCAATCGCTGCATTCAAGGCGAGTAAGTTAGTCTGTTCAGCAATTCCGTTGATGATCTCCATCACTGAGTCAACTTTTGAGGAAGCCTCTTCTAACTGCTTAATATGACCCGCAGCAGAGGTCATGATCGCCCCCACCTCTTCTAACGAACCAATCGCAGAACCAATTACCTTTGCCCCCTCTTCCGCTGCGTGCGTTGACGAGCGGCTAATTTCTGCCACAAACTCAAGCGAACTCGACACTTCTTGTGTTGTGACACTGACCTCTTCAGTCGCCGAGGCAAGTAGTTGAGTTTGCCCCAACACTTCAGACTGGTGGTGAGCAAGCATATCTAGCCCTTGGTTAAGCTCCGCTGCATTCCCCGAAAGCTCTTGGCTACTCGATTGTACTCCGGATACCAATTCACCTAAATTTTCACAGCTTTGATTAATGCTTGTGGCTAGCTGGTTGAATTCATCGTTAGGGTTCTTTGCGGGCGTCATACGCTGAGAAAGGTCACCCTGAGATAAACTGTTCAGGACTTCTTTGGTACGATTCAACGAACGGGACATCGAAGCACTCTGCATACCAAAGATCGAAATAGTAAACACCGCTAGCACGACACAGGCGACCATGATTGACCACATTGTCTGAGTTGATGCTTTTTCCGCGACTTGTTGATAATTGGCACTAATCCCCCCTAACTCTGCGGTGATGTTACCAATCAATTGCGTCATTTCATTCTTAGAAACATCAAGCTGTTGCTCCACTGTCCCCAGTTGCTGAGAGAGCTCCGCAACCCGAGTAAATGTCTGCTTGTACTGTTCAATTTCTTTTTCATATAACTCAAGCATGGCGTACACATTAGACATGCTCTCAAAGCTACCCATCGCACGATTGAACAGTTTTAAATTGTCTTCGGTTGGCTGCAGTAGATAATTTTGCTGAGACTTCACCATCGCTTGAAAGTCTGAATTCAGCGTTACCATACCTGTCTCAGCGATCTTTTGTTCGATCACCGTTGCCAGTTGTTTTAATTGCCCGAGTTTGCCTTCATCAATAGTGAAGCCCATCTCTTGCTTTAGCGTTAACCACGGCATTACGGCACTACGAAAGTTCATAACACTTTCAGTAAGCCGTTGAGCTTGTTGGTTTAATCCAACTTTCGTTAGAAACTGAGAATCCTGTTCAATCGCTTTTACTACGTCCTCAATAACGTTTTTCGTTCCAGCAACGCGTGACCCGGTCATCGCATCGAGATCTCCCCCTAGAGTCAAGATCTGACTTTGAGTTTGATAGATCGACAAAGAGCCTTTAGCAATATCAGCACTACTGTGATATTGCTCTTCCATATGTGACAATCGACTAGAAGTGAAACTGGCGAGAGAAACAAATCCTATCGTCAGTACAATCAAAAACAGTGTCACTTTTTGCTTTTGAGAGAGCGCAAGCATATCCATAAAGAGTTCCTTTGCATCAAGTAGATGTAAAAAACCTTGCCATACCGTTGTGGTTTATTGTTATTGTTTTTTATATCAATGAAACAATTTTATAACATAAATCTTAGCAAATATGCGCATTTTTTCTTAATTGGGCTTTTCTCGATGAGAACACAGAGAAACCCTATTTTGTCCCCACAATTTGTAATAAAATAACGCGCAAATAACTAATACGAGATGAGCTCATGTCAACTACTGGTCGTATTCATTCTTTTGAGTCGTGTGGAACCGTAGACGGTCCTGGTATCCGTTTTATTGTCTTTTTGCAAGGCTGTCTAATGCGTTGTAAGTATTGCCACAACCGCGACACTTGGGACACTCACGATGGAAAAGAGGTTACTGTTGAAGAGATCATCAGCGAAGCCAAATCATACCGTCACTTTATGAATGCTTCAGGTGGTGGCGTGACATGTTCCGGTGGTGAGGCCATGCTTCAACCTGAATTTGTGCGTGATTTCTTCCGTGCTGCACACAACGAAGGTATCCATACCTGTTTAGACACCAACGGCTACATTCGTAAGCACACTGAGGTTATCGATGAAGTTCTAGAAGCAACCGATCTTGTGATGCTAGATCTCAAGCATATGAAAGATGAGGTCCACCATGATTTTATCGGCGTCTCTAACAAACGTACTCTCGATTTCGCTCGTTACTTACACAAGATTGGCCAGAAAACTTGGATTCGTTACGTTGTCGTGCCTGGTTACACAGACGACCCGGAAGCTGCGCATATGCTTGGTGAATTCATTAAGGATATGGACAACATTGAAAAAATAGAACTGCTTCCATACCACAAGTTAGGTGCCCACAAATGGGAAGCGTTAGGTCTTGAATATCCATTAGAGGGTACCAATCCTCCTTCCAAAGAAGTGATGGATTCGATCGTTTCCATTCTTGAGCAGTATCACTCTAATGTAAAATACTGATACCAAGAGCTGAATTATTCTTCAGAAATGCCAACCTTTAAAGGTTGGCTTTTTTTTTGAGGTGAGCTCTATAATCACCGCCATAAATTGTGAAGAAATTTGTCACAGATTCTTTGTACTTTTCATATTAAATATGTGTTGAGATCATGTTTCACCCACCTAGGAAAAGATAACCTAAGCACATTAAAAATGTATTAGATTATTTAGTGAGGCCACCATGGAAATGACAAACGCTCAACGTTTGATCCTATCGAATCAATATTACTTAATGTCGCAAATGAACCCAGAAAATGCGGCAAAATATCAACGTCTACAAACAATTGTTGAACGTGGTTATGAGCTCCAAATGAGTGAACTAAACAAAGACTTTGGTTGCTTGGTTGAGGCCGAATGTCGTGAAGTTATCGATATCATGGAAATGTACCATGCGATGCAAGAGTCAAATAACATGCTCTCTGACAGCGAGCAAAAAGACGTTGATCAGCGCCGCCTAACCTTCCTTGGTTTTGATATCGCTACTGAAGCTCAACTGGTTAACTACGTACGCTTCCTCACCGGTTCTGAAGGTCTTTACCCTCAATTCGATAAAGGTGAACATCACTTTAATGCCCAAATGCCAATGCTAGACAAATACCGTCGCATGCTGGCTACATGGAAAAACTGTCCACGTCAGTACCATTTATGTGCCAATGAATTAAAGCAAATCTTCAACGCTTAAGATTCTCCAGTCAAAAAAGGGGTGGCTTTGTTAGCCACCCCTTTTTAGTTTAAGCTATTCAAAGCAATATGTTAGAAGACGTATGCAACGCCAATATTCGCTGAAGTGTACACACCACTTTCAATCAGTGGACTGGCTTCAATATCTCCTTCAAGATTCGTATAACGGATGCCACCAGTTAGACGGATACTCGGAGTTAAGTGCATATACGCTGATGCACCTAGAAAAAACTGACCATCCCAATCCGCATCAAACTCCAAGCTAGGGTCTCCAGCTCTTGCCGCTTCCTCTGCACTAATACCATACAGATGGTTATTTAACCTTTCACTATTGTATGCATAGCCCATCGACGGTGTAATTCCCCAACCATTTCTACGAATTGGAAGGCGCCATGCCGCTTCGGCATAAATACCATTGTGGGTTCGTCCCAAATCAGTGCCTGCTGTCGCTTCAAACATACCAACTAAGGTAATCAGCTGATAACTGACACCACCAAGAATCGTCGATTTACGTTCATCCATCTGCTGAATCGCTAGGTTATCTGAATCTTCTGGTTTCAACGTACGTGGATCATAGACCGCACGAAATACAATATTTTGCGGTGAACCAATTGGAAAAAGACGATAACCCGCACTAAAACCTCTTAGGAAGAGATGTTCGCCTTCATAGCCAATCACTGGGATGACGGTCTTGTTTGAAGGCGTATCTTTATATACTGCGGGCGAATAGGACGCCGCAACACCCAGTGACCACTGAGAAACTGTCGCATTCGCGAGTGGCGCCAATAACAACGCAACCATCAATACGCCTTTCAAACCAAAAGATTTCAACATAATTCCTGCCGAGATTATTAATATTATAAATAGACGTCGCAACTATATAGTACGTCATTCCAATTTTCAATGGTCAATATGCGCTCTTTTTGTACTGATAATCAGCAACCAATACACCTTTACCAACACTAGACGGCAGCATAATTGCAATAAGTGGCATGAAAATATCAATCCAATCTTTTGATTTTATTTGGCATATAAATACGAGATTCCCAACCGTTAGCCAACGAGTGGTCCGATATGTAGTGTTTCATCACACATTGCAATTAAACACATATTTTTTAAGCAGAATTCTAAAAACCAACTAGGCTTAAATAAGAAAGGATTAGCTTTTCTATGCGGGTTTATTGTCAGTTTGACAGGTTCAGAGGGGAATTCATTATGAGTATTTTCGACCATTTCCAAGCACGCTACGAAGCCTCAAAGGATGAGGAACTATCCCTACAGGACTTCCTTGGCTTATGTAAAGATGACAAAAGTGCATACGCCAATGCAGCAGAGCGATTACTGATGGCTATCGGTGAGCCTGAAGTTATTGATACTGCACAAGATCCACAACTAAGTCGTATTTTCTCCAATCGTGTTATTTCTCGTTACGACACATTCAAAGACTTTTATGGTATGGAAGATGCCATCGAGCAGATCGTTTCATACTTAAAACACGCCGCTCAAGGTTTAGAAGAACGTAAACAAATCCTCTACTTGTTAGGCCCAGTGGGTGGTGGTAAATCTTCTTTAGCTGAAAAATTAAAAGCGCTGATGCAGCAAGTTCCTGTATACGTTCTGTCTGCAAACGGTGAACGTAGCCCTGTCAATGATCACCCTTTCTGTTTATTTGATGTAACTGAAGACGGCGATTTGTTGAAGCAAGAGTATGGTATCGAAAAACGTTACTTACGCTCAATTATGTCGCCTTGGGCTGCGAAACGATTGCACGAGTTTGGTGGTGATATATCCAAGTTTAAGGTGGTTAAGGTTCGCCCTTCGATTCTTGACCAACTGGCGATCGCGAAAACAGAACCAGGTGACGAAAATAACCAAGATATCTCATCATTGGTAGGTAAAGTCGATATTCGTCAACTCGAACATTTCTCTCAGGACGACCCTGATGCCTACAGCTACTCTGGGGCCCTGTGCCGCGCGAACCAAGGCTTGATGGAGTTCGTGGAGATGTTTAAAGCACCTATTAAAGTGCTCCACCCACTACTAACGGCAACCCAAGAAGGTAACTATAACGGCACAGAAGGTCTATCCGCTTTACCATTTGACGGCATGATCCTCGCTCACTCCAATGAATCAGAATGGCAGACCTTCCGCAACAATAAGAACAATGAAGCGTTCCTTGACCGTGTATACATCGTTAAAGTGCCTTATTGTCTCCGTGTCGCGGAAGAAGTGAAGATCTATCAGAAGTTACTTGATCACTCAGAGCTATCAAAAGCGCCTTGTTCGCCAAGTACATTAGAACTGCTCTCTCAGTTCAGTATTCTTTCTCGTCTGAAAGAACCGGAAAACTCGTCGATTTTCTCTAAAATGCGCGTCTACGATGGCGAAACATTAAAAGATACCGACCCGAAAGCGAAAAGCTATCAAGAGTACCGTGACTTTGCGGGTGTTGATGAAGGTATGTCAGGTCTGTCTACTCGTTTTGCATTTAAGATCCTATCTCGAGTGTTTAACTTTGACCAAACCGAAGTCGCCGCTAACCCAGTGCATTTATTCTATGTCATTGAGCAACAAATCGAGCGCGAACAATTCCCGCAAGAAACCGCTGAGAAATACCTAGAGTTTCTTAAAGGTTACCTAGTACCTCGCTACGTAGAGTTCATTGGTAAAGAAATTCAGACGGCTTACTTAGAGTCTTACTCAGAGTACGGGCAAAACATCTTTGATCGCTATGTAACCTACGCGGACTTCTGGATTCAAGATCAAGAATACCGCGATCCGGAAACAGGCCAACTGTTTGACCGCTCTGCACTCAATAATGAACTAGAAAAAATCGAAAAAACGGCGGGAATTAGCAACCCGAAAGACTTCCGTAACGAGATCGTTAACTTTGTACTCCGTGCACGAGCAAACAATAACGGTACCAACCCGGTATGGACCAGTTACGAGAAATTACGCACTGTGATTGAGAAGAAAATGTTCTCAAATACAGAAGAGTTGCTACCTGTTATCTCATTTAACACTAAAACCTCTTCTGAAGATCAGAAGAAACACGACGATTTTGTCGCACGCATGATGGAAAAGGGCTACACAGAGAAACAAGTTCGCCTACTTTCAGAATGGTATCTACGCGTACGTAAATCCTCGTAATAGCAGTGTTTTAGCCCATGACTAACCTACCAGAGTTGAACGCTCTGGTAGGAGACAGGATGCAAGAATGGCCTGCCCCTTTATGTGGGGCATGTATGAGATAAGGGGTGACTCATGGCGCAATTTATTGACCGACGACTGAACGGCAAAAATAAGAGTGCTGTAAACCGCCAGCGCTTTTTACGCCGCCATAAAGAGCAGATCAAAGAATCTGTTGCTGATGCGGTGAATCGCCGTTCAATAACCAATACTGAAACGGGCGAAGATGTCTCTATTCCTCATAAAGACATAAAAGAACCAGTGTTCCACCAAGGTAAAGGGGGACTCAAAGAACGTGTTCACCCGGGTAACGACCAATTTATCACTGGCGATAAAATCGAACGGCCTAAAGGTGGCGGCCAAGGCGGTGGTTCTGGTCAAGGTGATGCCAGTGCCGACGGAGAAGGAGAAGATGATTTTGTATTTCAGATCTCCAAAGATGAGTATCTAGATATTCTGTTTGAAGACCTAGAACTTCCTAATCTGGAAAAGAACCAAATTAACAAAATCACCGAATGGAAAACGCACAGAGCCGGTTACCAAACCGCTGGTGTACCTGCCAACATTGCCATCGTCAAATCATTACAACAATCTTTAGCGCGCCGCACAGCGATGACTGCGGGTAAAAAGCGCATGCTTCGAGAACTCGAAGAGGAACTCGACCAGGTAAAAATGAGCGAACCTGCACAGATGCTGGAGGAGAAACGCTTACAAGACGAAATTAAGAACTTGCGCAGAAAAATAGAGTGTGTCCCATTCATCGATACCTTCGATTTGCGCTTTAAAAACTATGAACGACGTCCTATTCCATCTAGCCAAGCCGTGATGTTCTGTTTGATGGATGTCTCTGGTTCAATGGACCAAGCAACGAAAGACATTGCTAAACGTTTCTACGTCTTACTCTACTTATTCCTGACACGAACCTATGAAAATGTTGAAGTGGTTTTCATTCGCCACCACACTCAAGCAAAAGAGGTCGACGAACATGAGTTTTTCTACTCGCAAGAGACTGGGGGAACCATTGTTTCAAGTGCGCTGAAGCTAATGAATGAAATCGTCGCTGACCGCTACCCTGTCGGAGAGTGGAATATATACGCAGCCCAAGCATCGGATGGCGATAACTGGGCCGATGATTCTCCACGCTGTCGAGAGCTATTAACCAAGCATCTACTGCCAAACTGTCAGTACTATTCGTACATAGAGATCACTCGCCGTTCTCACCAAACCTTATGGCATGAGTATGAAAAGCTAGAGGGGGGATTTCCTAACTTTGCGATGAAAAACATCCGCAGTGTTGAAGATATCTTCCCTGTATTCAGAGAGCTTTTCAAAAAGGAAACCGCTTAGGGGGCCGATATGACAACAAAAACCAAAAAGCCAACCAAATCCAAAGCACTACCTGACGGGCCAGATTGGACATTCGATCTGCTAGAGCGCTATCACGTAGAAATTAAACGGGTCGCTGATCACTATAAATTAGACGCTTACCCCAATCAGATAGAAGTCATCACCTCTGAACAAATGATGGACGCCTATTCGAGCATAGGTATGCCAATTAACTACAACCATTGGTCATTTGGTAAGAAATTTATTCAAACTGAACAGGGCTACAAACACGGCCAAATGGGCCTTGCGTATGAGATTGTTATTAACTCCAATCCATGTATCGCTTATTTGATGGAAGAGAATACCGTTACGATGCAAGCATTGGTAATGGCACATGCTTGCTATGGCCATAATTCCTTCTTTAAAGGTAATTACCTATTCCAAACATGGACTGACGCTAGCTCCATTATCGATTATCTATTGTTTGCCAAGAACTACATCGCTGAGTGTGAACAAAAATATGGCGTTCAAGAAGTCGAAAACTTACTCGATTCTTGTCACGCTTTGATGAATTTTGGTGTCGACCGCTACAAGCGACCAGAGAAAATCTCAATTGCAGAAGAGAAATCAAGACAAGAAGAGCGTGAGGCTTACTTACAGTCACAGGTAAACGACCTATGGCGAACCGTCCCTAAGTCTAAAGTTGAGCCAGAAAGTCAAAAGGTGCGCTTTCCATCCGAGCCTCAAGAAAACATCCTCTATTTCATAGAAAAACATGCCCCGCTATTAGAGTCATGGCAGCGTGAAATCGTGCGTATTGTGCGTAAAAGTAGCCAATACTTTTATCCACAAAAACAGACGCAGGTCATGAACGAAGGCTGGGCGACCTACTGGCACTACACCATTCTTAACCACTTATATGACGAAGGACTGGTTACCGATAGGTTTATTCTTGAGTTCCTGCACAGCCACACCGGTGTCGTCGCACAGCCAGCATATAACAGCCCTTACTTCAGCGGCATAAACCCTTATGCCTTGGGCTTTGCAATGTTCCGCGATATCAGACGTATCTGTGAAGAACCGACTGATGAAGATAGAGAGTGGTTCCCTGACCTTGCTGGCTCTGATTGGTTAGAAGCTATGCATTTTGCGATGAAAAACTTCAAAGACGAGAGCTTCATCAGTCAATACCTTTCACCAAAATTGATGCGAGATTTTAAACTGTTTGCCATCGTCGATGATGATCGTAAAAATTATATCGAAGTGAGTGCTATTCATGATGATAGTGGCTATCGTGCCATTCGAGAGAAACTCGCCGCTCAATATAACCTGAGTAACTTAGAACCGAATATCCAAGTGTTTAATGTCGATGTCCGTGGTGATCGTTCGCTAACACTTCAATATGTTCCCCACGATCGAATTCCACTCGACGAAAGCTACGATGAAGTATTGAAACACTTGTATCGCTTATGGGGATTTGACGTTATTTTAGAGGAAGTGAAAGATACCGGAAGACGTGAAATCCTGACCACGTGTCCAAAACGCGGCGATTATGACGCAAAAATTTAACCCTCGATGATACAAAAAAGGCCCTAACCGGGCCTTTTCTCGTTTATCGCTTTGCGATGATACTACGAACGACTTCTAAGTCTTCCGGCGTATCCACTCCAGCAGCAGGAGCTTGTTTCGCGACTTCTACATGGATCTTTTCACCGTACCAAAGCACACGTAGCTGCTCTAAACACTCAATCTTCTCAAGCGCCGTCGGTTCCCAGTTTATGTAGGTATTAATAAAACCTGCGCGGTAAGCATAAATACCAATATGGCGCATTAATGGCTGCGCAATCGTCTTATCTTGCTTAGCGAAGTTGTCTCGATCCCACGGGATGGTCGCACGACTGAAATACATCGCGTAACCATCTTTGTCCGTAAGAACTTTAACCGCATTTGGATTAAAGACTTCTGCTTCATCACTAATCTCTACCGCCAATGTTGCCATAGGCGCTTGGCTGCTTGCCAAGTTGTCAGCGACTTGAGTAATGATTGACGGTGGAATTAACGGCTCATCGCCTTGTACGTTAACGATAATATGATCATCAGCAATGGCCATTTCCTCGACAACTTCAGCCAGTCGCTCGGTACCTGATTCGTGATCAGGAGAAGTCATACAAACTTGACCGCCAAATGCTTTAACGGCTTGTTCCACACGATTGTCATCCGTCGCGACGATAACTTGATCAGCCCCTGCTTGAATGGCTTGCTCGTAAACCCATTCGATCATTGGCTTACCACCAATATCGGCAAGAGGCTTACCCGGCAGTCGAGTCGACTGATAACGCGCAGGAATAACAACAGTGAATGACATTATCTACCCTCGTCCATGCTAATTTTGCGAGCTTCTGGCTCTAACAATACAGGGATACCTTCTTTAATTGGGTAAGCCAAACGATCAAACTTACAAACTAACTCTTGCTTGTCCTTATCAAAGGTTAGTTTCCCTTTACATACCGGACAGGCAACAATCTCAAGTAGACGGTGATCCATACTTTTCCTTAACCTCTTTAATCTTATCTAAAATACGCACTTCATCAGTCGCACTAAACTCAGCATTCACTGGTAGGTACCACCAATTCTCTTTTGCGTAATGTGCGCATTTTACTGCGTCTTTTTCAGTCATAATTAGGTGCTTACCTTGTGCGGCTAACGCATCTAACTGTGACGGTTCAAAATCTTTATGGTCAGCAAAACCTTGTGCGACAACTGGAGTTGCACCAAGCTGAGCAAGAGTATTGAAGAATCTCGGTGGATGGCCAATCCCCGCCATCGCAACCAACCCCTCTTTCAACTCTGTGACTGCTTTACGCTCTCCAGTCATTAAGTTCACAGCCATCGTAGGGACCAATGACATGCTTGCTTCACCACCGAGCGCTTGACCACCATTGGTAATCAACAAATCCACCTCAGACAGACGTTCTACCGACTCTCTAAGCGGGCCCAGAGGAATTAAGCATTCATTACCGAATCTACGTTTACCATCGATTACCACGATCTCAATATCTCGCTCCAACGCGTAATGTTGCAGACCATCATCGGTAATGATGATATCGACATCGTACTTCAGCAGGGCCTTAACCGCATCACTACGAATAGGAGAGACCGAAACTGGCGCACCTGTGCGCTTATAAATCAATTTGGGCTCATCGCCACAATGTTTTGGCGACGTTTCAGCTTCAACCATTAGTGGGTAAGAAGGCGCTTTAGCTCCGTAGCCACGCGATACGACACCAGGCTTATAACCAAGCTGTTGCAACTGCTCAACCAACCAGATCACAACAGGTGTTTTGCCATTACCACCAGCTGTAATGTTACCGACAACGATAACAGGTACAGGCGGACGATAGGACGCTTTCTTGTCTGTTTGATATTGATGGCGACGGTTTTTGCTTATCCAACCAAACAGGACACTAAGAGGCCATAATAATGGCCACAGTAGATATTTAACTGGGTGGTTTTCAAACCAAATTTTCTCAATCAAGGCTAGGCACCAAATTGAATTCGGTGAAGTTGAGCATAAGCGCCATCCTGCTTGATTAGCTCTGCATGATTACCACGCTCGACAATTTCACCATCATCGACAACCAAAATCTCATCGGCATTCTCGATAGTCGATAAGCGATGAGCGATAACCAGTACCGTTTTGTCTTTTTGCAGTTCATCCAGTGCGGCTTGAATCGCTTTCTCTGATTCTGTATCAAGAGCCGAAGTCGCTTCATCTAGAATCAGCACAGGTGCATCACGCAATAGCGCACGCGCAATGGCAATACGCTGACGTTGACCGCCTGATAGGCTTGCGCCGTTTTCACCAATTACGGTATCTAGGCCGTCATCCATATTTTCAACAAAGTCCATAGCATGAGCAAGGCGGGCCGCGTGTTCAATTTGTTCACGGCTATACTGCTCTGTTGCCGCATAAGCGATGTTGTTGGCAATGGTATCGTTAAATAAGTGGACGTTTTGCGAAACAAGCGCAAAGTGTGTACGCAAGTTACCTAGCGTGTAATCTCTCACGTCGGCATCATCTAAACAGATTGAGCCGGAATCCACATCGTAGAAACGGGTAAATAAGTTCGCAATAGTACTTTTACCTGATCCCGAACGACCAACAAGTGCCACGGTTTTACCTTGCGGTATCTTAAAGCTGATATCACTTAATGCTGGTTTTTCTTTACCATCGTAAGTGAACGTTACATTCTTAACTGCAATCTCACCACGAACTTTATCAGCTTCTAGCTTGCCATTGTCTTGTTCTGTTTCAAGATCCATCAGTGCAAACAACGTTTGGCTCGCTGCCATACCACGTTGGAAGTCAGAAGTAACATTAGTCAGGGCTTTAAGCGGACGCATCAAGCCAAACATTGCTGAGAATACAACCGTAAACGTACCCGGTGTTAGGTCGGCGCGAATAGAGTCTACGCTGGCTAAAAACAGCACGGCTACAAGCGCAATAGAGGCAATCACCTGAATAACTGGGTTAGCAATAGCTTGAGCAGCCACCAACTTCATTGATTGCTGACGCATCTGGTTGCTGACACTGTCAAAGCGTGCACGTTCAACATTTTGACCGCCGTAACTCAACACAACCTTATGCCCTTTAAGCATTTGTTCTGCTGATGAAGTCACATGCCCCATCGCTTCTTGCATATTCTTAGAGATCTTGCGGAATCGCTTAGAAACAACGCTGATACCCCAAGCCACGAGTGGAGCAATAACAAATAGCACGATAGATAGTTGCCAGCTGTTCCAGAACATCAACACCAACAAACCGATAATACTTGCACCTTCACGCACGATACTCACTAACGCACGACTAGTCGCTCCGGCGACTTGTTCAGAGTCGTAAGTAATTCGAGAAAGAAGACCACCAGCAGACTCTTTATCAAAATAAGAGACCGGCATATGCATAAACTGGTCGAAGATAGCTCGTCTCATCTGCATAACAACGTTGCCAGATACCCAACTTAAGCAGTAAGTTGAGACAAATCCGCTCAGACCGCGGACTATCATCATACCAAAAATGATGATAGGAAGAATTCGAAGAAAGTTAGATTCCGCGTTACCAAAACCTTCATCAAGAAGCGGCTTTAGTAGTGAAACCATATAAGTGTCAGCAATCGCGTTAACAATCAGTGCAACAACTGCAACCGCCAGACCTGCTTTGTATAAACGGATATAAGTCCACAGGCGCTTGAACGTTTGCCAAGTTGTTTCGTCTTGATTCAATGACATAGAAGTGCTTATTTTTCTTTTACAATATTGCGGCTATTCTACTCCCTTACGCAGCATATGCCTATACCAACTCCCCCCTTTGATTTCTCGCAGGCGGGTCATCTCGATACTGTCCGAATAAAACTTCACCAATATTTGCCCTGAACTGCCCGTATCTGCCCACACAGCACCTTGATTTTTGTATCTCTCGACCACCTCTAAATTAGGTAAATCCCACCGACCACCTTTGGCAGTGGAAGCGATGGCTAACGAGGGACTCATGATTTCAATAAACTTCGTAATGGAAGAGGTTTTGCTGCCATGATGAGGAACGATAACAACGTCAGAATCAAGCGTGTCTTTATCCCGAATTAACATCCACTCGGCAATGGTTTCGATATCACCCGTGAGTAATACTTTTTGCTGGGTAGATTGATGAGTCACGCTAAGGACACAAGAGTGGGGATTATAGGCCCGAGTTACCTGTGTCACAGGCCATAACACTTCTATAGTCAGCAGATTCCAAGTTAACGTCTGCCCTTTAATGCATCCCACTTCTCCAACATTGCTCTGACTGGTGATAACGGACTCAGGCTGCCATCTATCAACGACTTGCTGCCAGCCACCCGCATGATCATTGTCCATATGGCTAAGCACTAAGTAATCGAGATTACTCACACCAGATTTAACTAAGTAGGGAGAAATTATCTGTTCGGCAATACTTGATGTTCCCCAAGCGGCCCCTGTGTCATAGAGCATAACGCGATTGTTTTGCTTCACTGCGATTGCTAACCCATGACCAACATCAAATACGCTCAGCTCCCACAATGGTTGTTGCTGCCATCGAGTATCTAAGCTGACACAAATTGCCAAAACAGCGATGACTCCATATTTGTTCAACACTCGATAAGCCAATAATAACGCGACCAACATTCCAAGCCATTTCACTTCAGAATAAGACAGGTCAACCCATCCCCATTGTGCATAATCTATTGCCCAAATGACTGGCGCTAAACTTAAATCCGCCATAGACCAAAGTGATGCTGTATTGATGCCGAGATAGCTGACGCTGAAGGTAAAAAATAGCATCGGGACAACTATGAAGGTAAACCACGGTACGAATATGAGGTTATATACAAAAGCACTCAAGCTTATGCCATGAAAAAGCAGTGCCGTTATCGGGAGCATAAGCAACACAATGACGGCCTGAAGTTTGATCGCCTTCACCCATGACGATTGCGACCTTTTAGTGACGGATAAAAAGATGAAAACGAATCCAACAGCGGCCATTGATAACCATAAGCTGCTGCTCACAACCCAATAAGGCTCAACGGTGAGTAGTACAGAAAGTACAAACAACCATTTATAGCGATAAGAAAGTTGACCAGGAAAATGTTGCACTAAGCACAAAACGACACACATCAACATGGCTCTTTGAGTTGGAATCGAAAAACCTGCCAGCCACGCGTAGCCCATTGCGAGTGCTAAGCCAAATAACGTTGGAGCGAACGTCATCGTCCAGTGGGCTCGAAGTAACCCTCTCCCCAAACTCCAGCCAATTCCAAACGCAATACCAATATGAAGACCAGAAATCGCGATCAGATGACTTAGACCACTCTGTTGCAACTGTCTCCAACGATCCGCTTTCAACTCATCTCGTACACCAAACATCAATGCGAGTAGTATATCTCGGTTAGCTAACAGGTATGTGTGACGATTAAATTGCTCTAATGCCGCCCCTCTTATGGTTCCTGAGCTGACGAGATAAAAGCTCTGCCGACTTTGAATTGCTCCATGGCCGACGATGGATTGAGATAACGCGTAAGTTTCGGCATCAAAGCCCACCTCGTTAAGTAACCCTGTAATTGGTTTGAGTGATACTTTAGCCGTTACGGTATCACCCAGTTGAAATGGTAATGGCGCTTTGAGCGTGATCTTAGGTTGATAAAAAGTGCTCAAGGATTGTCCATTGATTGATCTAACTATAACTCTGCCTTGAAAGCCTCGGTTTATTGGTTTAAAAAGGCTGTCAACGTCAGCGATTATGGTAATATCCTGACCTGCTTTAAAAAGTTTTTCTGTTTGCTGTTGCAGCAAGTTGCCATGCACAAATATGACAATGCACGCGAATGCTGCTCCAACACAATATCTCACTTGCCTATACTTGATGGATACGGCTATCAAGATGCAAGGAATGATTAGATATTTCCAATTGGGCATGATTGGCCAATATGGGCTAGTGACGATCAACAACGAAAACGAAATCAGCGACCAATAATTTAAGTAGAGAGTCATATTTCCTTATGCCAAGAAAATTCATCCAACGCTTTATGCCTGACCACGAAGTAATTAAGCGTCAAAAGGCACTAAAGATTTTTGGCAACGTGCTTTACAACCCTAACTTGTGGTGTCTTAACAGACGCTCCGCTGCGGGTGCTTTCGCCGTAGGCCTATTCATGGCTTTTGTTCCACTTCCAAGCCAGATGATCATGTCCGCAGGGCTTGCGATTGCCTGTGGGGTCAACTTACCGCTTTCTGTTGCCTTAGTTTGGGTTAGCAATCCGGTGACCATGCCTGTGCTTTTCTATTTCGCATACAAGGTTGGCGCTTGGGCAATGCATGTACCGCCGCAAGAATTCCACTTTGAACTGTCTTGGGAATTCATCTTGCATCAGATGAGCGCCATTGGACCTCCATTCCTATTGGGATGTTTAATCTGTGGCGTGGTATCGGCCATGGCTGGATACTTTGGAATAAAAGCACTGTGGCGTTACTCCGTCGTGCGCAGCTGGCAAAAACGTAAAATCAGAATAAAAGGCTTACTGAAGAAGTAAAATGACGTTTGCGTTGTCACAGCAGAATCAACGCTTTGATGAAACAACGCTGTAAGACAGAAATGAAAAAAGGACCTAACGGTCCTTTTTTTTGTACTCGTATAGCGGTTTTATTTTGAGCTTAACACCGCGGCTGGATTGAGCTTGCTCGCACGAGAAGCTGGGTACCAAGTTGCCAATAAGCTAAGTACGATGGCTGTGATTGAAACCACCGCTACATCTAACGGCTCAATTTGTGATGGCAAAAAGTCAACGAAGTAAATATCACCGGATAAAAACTTATGCCCGATAAGATTTTCTAAAGCAGAGATCATTGGTGTCAAATTGAGCGCGACCAGCACGCCGACAATACTGCCGACAATGCTACCAAAAGCACCAGAGAAAACGCCTTGCCAGACAAAAATACGTTTAACAAGGCCATCAGTGGCTCCCATCGTACGCAAGATGGCAATCTCAGCTGCGCGATCTTTTACCGCCATCATTAAGGTAGAGACGATGTTAAAGCTCGCAACACCAATCACCAGAACCATCACTAAATACATAATGGTTCTCACTAGCTGAATATCACGGTAGAGAAAACCATATTTCTGCTGCCAACTGCGTAAATAGACATACACGCTTAAGGTATTGCCAGCTTCTCTTACAATCTGTGTTGCTTCTAATACATCGGTGACCTTAACAGCAACGCCACTCACACCTTGACCTAACTTAGCGTAGCTTTGCGCATCAGCCAGAGGAATCAGCGCTAAGTTATGGTCTATTTGCCCATTCAATGTTAATAGGCCCGCGACTTTTACTCGTACACGCTTAGGTGCTTGAACTTTTGTAGTCGCTCCTCCGGTAGGAATCATCAGCGTCAGGTAATCCCCTTTTTTAACGCCGAGTAAATCTGCGACTCCCTTACCTAAGATGGCTTGTTGCTGACCTGCTTTAAATGAAGCCCAGACACTTGGATCGATAAAGTCACTTAAACTCGATACGCGCCCTTCTTGCTCAGGGTCAATACCTCTAACCTCAATCGCTTTAAGTTGCGTACCCTTTTCAGCCAAAGCCGTGAGTTTAACGTAAGGGGCAGCCGCTTCTATCTTCGGGTGTTTTTCTGCCTGAGTGACGACCTGTTGCCATTCAACCAGTGGCCCTCTCACACCTTCGAACTCACCATGTGATATGACTGACAATACTCGATTATTCAATTCACGCTCGAAGCCATTCATCGCTGATAAACCAATGATGATGACCGCGACACCAACCGCAATACCGATAGTAGATGACATCGAGATAAACGACACCATTTTGTTACGCTGCTTGCCACGGCTAAAACGGCGAGCAATAAAGTGAGATAGTGAAGAGAACACTTATGCCCCCTCAATATTCAGAAGTAGACCATCTTGCATGTGCAGTTGACGGTCCATTTTCGCCGCTAGCTCGCCATCATGCGTGACAACAAGAAAAGCAGTTTGCGACTCTTGGTTCAATTCACGCATCAGATCATAAATGGCTAGCGCTGTCTTATGGTCTAGGTTGCCCGTCGGTTCATCGGCTAATACGAGTGCAGGGTTGTTCACCAGTGCACGCGCAATGGCAACACGCTGACGTTCACCGCCAGACAGTTCTGATGGGCGATGGTCCAAACGATGAGTGAGCCCTACTTTATCAAGCAGTGCCTGCGCGGCCTGTTTCGCAACGGCGACTTTGGTACCACCAATCAGAAGCGGCATCGCAACGTTTTCAACTGCACTAAAGTCGGATAACAAATGGTGAAATTGATAAACGAAGCCCAAATGCTGATTGCGTAATTTTGCTTGTTTGTTTGAGCTAAGTTTGGATAAGTCTTGATCGAGAAACGTCACATGCCCTTCTGTTGCTTCATCAAGCGCACCCAAAATATGTAATAAAGTACTCTTTCCTGAACCGGAGCTACCAATAATTGAAGCCAGCTCAGCACGCTTGAGATCAAAGCTCACACCCTTTAATACTTGAGTATCAAACGCACCCTCTCGATACGTTTTACAAACGTTGTGACACTGTAGAAGGTTACTCATATCTCAAAGCCTCGGCTGGTTTTACAGAAGATGCGCGATAAGACGGGAATAGCGTTGCAATCAGGCTCAGCGCAATCGCCATAACCACAACAATCGTAATTTGGATTGGGTTAATCAAAACAGGCAGTTCTCCGCCCACAGAAAACAGCGCGACACCGGCCGCTTCTAAGATGGCATTCAAATTACTCGCGAGCGCGACACCAAGAGCGCCACCAATAACCGCACCTATTACCCCACTGCTGGCACCTTGCACCATAAAAATAGCGAGCACTTGCCTGTCACTCATACCTTGAGTTTTCAAGATTGCAACTTCCGACTGCTTCTCCATCACCACCATAATTAAGGCAGAGATAATATTGAAAGCCGCAACGCCAATGATCAAACCCAACATAAGGCCCATCATGTTCTTTTCCATTCGTACGGCTTGAAACAACTCACCGCGTTGATCGCGCCAGTCTTGCCACTTCCAACCCTGAGGTAAAGGTTGTTGACTTAAATCCGCCACCACAAATGGGTCATTAAAGAAAAGTCGCCAACCTGTCATAGTGTCAGGCTTCAAGCGCATCAATTTTCCAGCATCTTGAATGTGAGTCAGCATTAACTGCCCATCGACATCCGAGCCAGTATTGTAGATACCCGCAACAGTAAATAGTCGCTGACTAGGAATACGACCAAGAGGCGTAAACTGACTGGCACTCGTCACCATTAAACGAACTTTATCGCCAATAGAGACATCTAAAGAACGCGCCAAGGTGTGACCAATAAAAATTTGATATTTACCTGCTTGTAGATTCTCTAACCTACCCGCGATAAGGTGCTGCTCAATGGGGTCATGTTCAGAAGGTTTAATGCCAATCAGTAGCCCAGCGCTTAATTGACTTGCGCTTTGCAGTACGGCTTCGCTTTGAACAATTGGCTCAGGATGCGCAGCATCAGAAAGTTGACGAACAAACTCAGGGGCTTGTTCTGTTCGCTCTGTCTTACCATCAGTTTGAGACACAATCGCCTGAGGAAGTACGCCCAGAATTCGGCCTTTGAGCTGAGCTTCAAAGCCATTCATCACTGACAGCACCGTAACTAATGACATCACACCGATCGTGATACCCGCTGTCGACATATAAGAGACAAAGCGACTAAACCTATCACCAGATCGCCCTCGCAAGTAGCGCAATCCAATAAAGGTAGAGACTGGATGAAACATAGTAGAAACCAACGTTAGAGTCTTGAGACCTAATTAATGAGGTTACTCTACCGATTAAATCGCCTTGGGTGTAGTGTTTAATTGCCAATTAGTCGTTAAATTATGTAATAAACAAAGGGATACCTTGATTCCTTGTCAGGTATAACGATAATCAAAACTATCTAAAGAAGGAATCGAGCATGTCAGACCAAGAATTTTTCACTGTGAACCACACGATGACAGTGAATGTGGAGCCATTAGCTGAAGGTGAACACTTCCCAAGCTACGATAATTTTGAAGGAGAGATCCCTGCTCCCTTTATCGTCGCGAGTGAATTTAGCCACCTAGACATGCTTAGTGATAGTGCCCGTGCTGAGTTGAAAAACAACGACTTCAAGCACGTAATTCAATTGCTTGATACGCAAAACTCCAAGCTCAACCTATTGCTTACTTTTATGCTTTCGCAGCAAGATGACGCTTCAGTGCGCCACCAAACTCATTCGTTTGGCGCGAGTCAGTTCAGTTATTACAGCCAGCACGCTATCGCTACTGAGACAAAAGTTCGAGTTAAACTGTTTTTAGAGCACCCTGCCGCTGCAATTTATTGCTACGGGCACGTTACTCACAGTGAAGACCAAGACGACAAAAAACTCGTTACCGTCAAATACGATTTACTCAGAGACCTTGATCAAGACCTGCTCATTAAAGCGGCTCTATTCCAGCAACAGAAATTACTACGTCAGCGTTCGCTTAACCGCGAGAAATAATCAAATACTATGCCTAATACATCTTTATTTAATCTCGCCGGTGCCCAAGGCGCTGGAGATAAGAAACAGATCGGAAACCTGCACGGAGCCAGCTTAGCTATCGCGATTTCGGAGCTAGCGGCAGCGCATGGTAAGCACACTTTGCTTGCTGTACCCGATCCCCAGACAGCTTTGAAGCTACTGCAGGAAATCGAACAGTTCACAACCCAAGAAGTATCACTGTTCCCCGATTGGGAAACGCTGCCTTACGACAGTTTCTCTCCACACCAAGAGATTATCTCTGACCGTATTTCGCGCCTGTATCAACTGCCGACTCAAACTGGTGGCATTACTATCGTCCCTGTGGGCACGCTGCTTCAGCGCCAATCCCCGCGTGACTACTTAATGCAGCACACGCTGATGGTCAAAGTGGGCGATCTTTTCTCACTGGAAAAATTGCGTATTCAGCTTGAAAAGTCAGGCTACCGCCACGTTGACCAAGTATTTGGCCCAGGTGAATATGCAAGTCGCGGCTCGATTCTTGACCTGTTCCCAATGGGTTCAAAAGACCCTTTCCGTATTGATTTCTTCGATGACGAGATTGATACCATCCGCACTTTTGACCCTGAGAATCAGCGTTCAATTGAGGACACCAAAGAAATTCGACTGCTTCCTGCACACGAATTCCCGACGTCAGAAAGTGCCATCGAAGACTTCCGCATCCGCTGGCGTCAACGCTTCGAAGCGCGACGAGAGCCTGAATCAGTTTACATGCAAGTCTCTAAAGGCACGTGGCCGGCAGGTATTGAATATTGGCAGCCTTTGTTTTTTGAGCAAACTGAAACCTTATTTGATTACATTCCTGAAGACAGCCAGTTGCTAACGGTTGGGAACCTCGAAGAGTCTATTGATACGTTTCTAACAGACGTCGACTACCGCTACGACCAGCGAAAAATCGACCCTTTGCGTCCGCTGTTACCGCCGGAAGAGCTATGGCTGAAGAAAGATCAACTCTTCAGCCACTTTAAGCATCTACCTCAAGTACAGCTGTTTGTTGAACCAGTAACAGAAAAACAAGGTCGCAGTAACCCTGACTTATCACCGCTACCTGATCTCGCCGTACAGCATCAAAACAAAGAGCCGATGGCGGCACTACGCCAGTTCAGTGAGTCATTTGCTGGAAAGATCGTCTTCTCTGTAGAGTCAGAAGGTCGACGTGAAGCACTTCTTGAACTACTGCAAAGAATCAAATTACGTCCAGAAGAATTTGGTTGTTTGGATCAAGCCATAAGTAGCACTAATAAATTTAGTCTTGTACTCGGCGCGGCAGAACACGGTTTTATTTTCGGCAGCGATCAAGTCGCCTTTATTTGTGAAAGTGACTTGCTTGGTGACCGCGTTATCCAGCGCAGACGCAAAGATCGCAAAGCAACCAATAGCGATGCAGTCATTCGCAACCTTGCCGAACTTCAACCAGGTCAACCTGTCGTGCATATCGACCACGGTATTGGTCGTTACATTGGCCTACAGACGCTCGAAGCGGGCGGAATGGTCACCGAGTACGTGACTCTGGAGTATCAAAATGAGGCCAAACTGTATGTACCTGTTGCCTCTTTAAACCTAATCAGCCGTTACTCTGGTGGCGCTGAAGATGGTGCTCCTATCCATAAACTTGGCGGTGAAGCTTGGGCTAAGGCGCGCCGTAAAGCCGCAGAAAAAGTTCGCGATGTTGCGGCAGAGCTGCTTGACGTGTATGCCAAACGAGAGCTTAAGCCTGGTTACAAGTTTGAGTTGGACCGTGGTCAATATGCGACCTTCAAAGCGGGCTTCCCATTTGAAGAGACCGATGACCAATCGATGGCAATCAACGCTGTCATGTCGGATATGTGCCAAGCAAAAGCAATGGATCGTCTGGTCTGTGGTGATGTGGGCTTTGGTAAAACAGAAGTGGCCATGCGCGCTGCGTTTGTTGCAACCGACAACGGCAAACAAGTTGCTGTACTAGTACCGACAACCTTGCTCGCCCAACAGCACTTTGAAAACTTCCGCGACAGATTTGCTAACTTACCTATCCGAGTCGAAGTACTTTCTCGCTTTAAAACCGCCAAGGAACAAAAGCTAGTCTTACAAGATATCGAAGAAGGTAAAGTCGACCTCGTGGTCGGTACCCATAAACTCCTGTCGAACGACATCAAGTTTAAAGATTTAGGTCTACTCATTGTCGATGAAGAACACCGCTTCGGAGTTCGTCAAAAAGAGAAGATGAAAGCCATGCGTGCCGACGTCGACATCTTAACTCTGACTGCAACACCAATCCCTAGGACCTTGAATATGGCGATGAGTGGCATGCGCGACTTATCGATTATTGCCACGCCGCCTGCTCGACGTCTTGCCATCAAGACCTTCGTCAGACAAAGTGATGATGCCGTGGTCCGCGAAGCAGTATTGCGCGAAATCATGCGTGGCGGTCAGGTCTACTTCCTGCATAACCAAGTTGAAACCATCGAAAAGGTCGCCGCTGATCTCGAAAAGCTTGTTCCTGAAGCACGTGTTACGGTCGCACATGGTCAAATGCGCGAGCGTGAGCTTGAACGCATTATGAACGATTTCTACCACCAGCGATTCAACCTACTGGTATGTACCACCATTATCGAAACGGGTATCGATGTCCCAACGGCCAACACCATCATCATGGATCGTGCCGATAATTTGGGTCTGGCGCAGTTACACCAACTTCGAGGCCGTGTCGGTCGTTCGCACCACCAAGCCTACGCTTACTTGCTAACACCACACCCTAAGGCGATGACTAAAGATGCGATTAAACGTCTCGATGCTATCGCTTCATTAGAAGACTTAGGCGCAGGCTTTACGTTGGCAACTCATGATTTGGAAATCCGCGGTGCGGGTGAATTGCTTGGTGACGAGCAGAGTGGCCAAATTCAATCGATCGGCTTTACTCTTTACATGGAGATGTTAGAGCAAGCAGTTGAAGCACTTAAAGAAGGTAAAGAGCCTTCACTGGATGAGCTACTACGCGACCAGACAGAAGTTGAGATGCGTCTACCTGCTCTATTGCCCGATGACTATATCCCAGACATCAACACGCGCTTATCTATGTACAAACAAATTGCCAGCGTTAGCAGTGAACAAGAGTTAGGTGAGCTTAAGATTGAACTTATCGACCGATTCGGATTATTACCTGACGCAACGAAAAACTTACTGTCCGTTGCGCAGCTAAAACTAGAAGCCGCTGCACTGAAAGTGAAAAAGATTGAAGCTCATGACAAGGGGGGCTTTGTCGAATTCTACCCAGATGCTGACATTAACCCAATGTATTTGGTTAAACTATTGCAATCTCAGCCACAAAAATTCGCAATGGATGGACCAACTAAGTTCAAGTTTACGATACCATTGGTTGATAGACGCAAACGCATACAATTTGTTAATGACATACTGGGCGAGTTCCAGCAAAATCTATTACCAAAAGCCTGATTGTCCAAAAATATTTAAATTTGAGGTACTAAGTACCTCTTGATGGAGTTGTAATGAAAAAACTGATCCCGCTGTTGCTAATGTTAGTTGCCATGCCCTCTATGGCGCAGCGCCAATTCGATATCGAAGTGATCATTTTTAAGCGTGCCGTCGACGCAGAGAAAACAGCTGAGTCATGGCCAAATGACTTACCTAAAATCGATCTTGAACGAGCAGGTTCTTTCTCCGATACCAATTATCGCTCGAAGAAGGGAGTCCAGATGCTGCCTTATTCTGCTTACAAGCTAAATGGTGAGGTCGAGAGACTAAGACGTCATGCTGGCTTTCAAGTTTTGATGCACAAAGCTTGGCGTCAGGGCGACCAAGGCCGCTTTGGTGCGCCAACGTTTCATATCCAAGCTGGCAAAGATTTTTCAAACAAGTTTAATCAAGACGGCTCTATGATTGGCAGCGACAGTGGCACTCAAGCACTTGAGGGGATTCAGGAAGACACGATTCCTAAGGCGCTTTATCAGCTAGATGGTAAATTGCAGATCTACGTTGAACATTATTTGTATGCAGACGTTGAGCTCGACCTTAAAGCGCCAAGCGTTCGCGACGTGATTATTGAGGAAAACAAACCGGAAGTACTTGATCAAGAACTCAGTGGCGACGACCAAGTGGTACAAGTCGGCTTAATGGAAGATGTCACGCCAACCGTGCGTACCGAAGAGTTCCTAAAAAGCTACCGCTTAGACCAAAAGCGTCGTATGCGCAGCACAGAAACCCACTACTTAGATCACCCACTTCTTGGCATGATCATTCAAGTACGCCGAGTCAATCAGTAAAGGTCTGAGCCCTCATACGAGGGCTCAATTTTTATGACACCTAGTTATCAAATCATCACACAAGATCTTAACTTGCGCTTAATCGATAGCGAAGAGGCGGAGATCTTACGCGATTGCGTGTGTAACTCCCCTAACCTCCATCAATGGATTGATTGGTGCCAATCTGACTTCTCAACCGACGATGCAGAGAGATTCATCCTTGCGACCCGGCTCAACTGGGTCAAAGCACAAGCGTATGGTTTCGGTGTATTTTGTCGTCACTCAGATCAGTTGCTGGGAATGGTTGCGATTAATGAGATATACCACACCTTCAACATGGCTAGCATCGGTTACTGGATTGGCGATGCGCATCAAGGCCAGGGACACGGTAGTAAAGCTGTTAACGCCTTAGTTGAGTTTTGCTTTGATGTGCTAAAACTTACCCGTATTGAGATTGTCTGCGACCCCGGTAATCAGGCGAGCCAGAAATTGATTGAAAGATGCGGCGGCAAGTTCGAATCACGCGCAGAAAACCGCTTTCTCTACAATGGGAAGCCCAAAGCAGGCTTGGTTTACTCCATTATTCCTTAATCAAAAGAACCATAATAAAAAGAGCGCCTTAGCGCTCTTTTTTGTCTTCGATTTCAAACCAAATATCAATGTAACTTCAAGTTAGGGCGAAGTACGCGGTTGATGCGCCCCATCAGGATAATCAAGCCGGTTTTGAACATGCCATGCAAAGCCATCTGGTGTAGGCGGTAAAGCGAGATATACACCACGCGTGCGATACGACCTTCAACCATCATTGAACCCTTAGTTAGGTTACCCATTAGGCTGCCTACCGTAGAGAAACGGCTTAGAGAGACCAACGAGCCCTTATCTTTGTAGACATAAGGTTTCATGTCACGGCCGTTTAGCTTAGCAACGATATTTGAGAACGCGCAGCTAGACATCTGGTGTGCTGCTTGAGCACGAGGAGGCACGAATGAACCATCCGCTTGAGTACACTGAGCCAAATCACCAATCACGAAAATGTCGTCATCACGCGTGGTTTGCAGCGTATCTTTAACCACTAACTGGTTAATGCGGTTGGTCTCAAGACCTGCAATATCTTTAATAAAATCTGGAGCCTTGATACCCGCAGCCCACACCATGATTTGTGCTGGGATCTTCTCACCATCTTTGGTCACCAAGCCATCTTTATCCGCTTGTGTCACCATCGTTGCTGTACGCACATTCACGCCAAGCTTCGTCAGCTCTTGATGTGCCGCACCAGAAATACGCGGTGGTAGAGCAGGAAGAATACGCTCACCCGCTTCAACAAGGTTTACGTTAAGCTTGCTTGAGTCAAGATCGCCAAAACCATAAGTACGCAGTTCTTTTACCGCGTTGTGCAGCTCCGCTGAAAGCTCGACACCTGTTGCACCAGCACCAACGATCGCAATATCAACGGTCCCGTTACCATTTTTCGCGTGTAGCTTTAGGAACTGATTGTTCATTTCAGTGCGGAAGCGGTGAGCCTGTTCAGGGCTATCTAGGAAAATACAGTTGTCTCGAACACCGGGAGTATTAAAGTCATTCGACGTTGAACCGATAGACATTACCAGAATGTCGTAATCAAGCTCACGACTTGGCATGAGCAGTTCGCCATTTTCGTCCGTCAGTTCACGCAGCTTAATCACTTTGCGCTCACGGTCAATGTCCTCAAGGCTACCCATTTGGAAGTCGAAGTGGTGGTTTTTAGCATGAGCGCGGTAGCTCAAAGCATCCACACCTTCATCAAGTGAACCAGTTGCAACTTCGTGTAAAAGTGGCTTCCAAAGGTGACTCGCTTTGCGGTCAACCAAAGTCACCTTTGCACGTCCTTTACGGCCTAACGTACGACCAAGTTTAGTCACAAGCTCTAGGCCGCCTGCGCCGCCGCCTACTACGATAATTCGTGTCACAGCTACATTCCTCAAAAAAGTTAATAAATGTGTTTCGACACGGCCTAAACCACATCGATAAAATTTGGTTCTTTTTATTCAGTCAGCTTTCATCAACTGAAAGCACATACTGGTAGAGGTGTTGTTCGATATACGACACGCTTATTGGATAATAAAGCCTTATGGCTAAGCACTAATCTGCAACAAGATCAGCTAATAATGGGTAAGCTTTTTCACTCACTCTCAATTTTTTTTGATATTTATCAAAAAATTTATAGTGAACTCATTATATAGGGCAAACTGCGCTTCGCAACTAAAGAATGCGCTAATCTCATTTAAAGTTGTAAGGATTTTGACTGGATTGAACAATAAAAAAGCGACGTTAATAAATAACGCCGCTTTGATGAGCCGATACGGAGAAAGCGTTCGCTATGCGTTTTTAAACGCCTTCATCGTTTGAAGATGTTGGGAGATTTTTTTGAACTTATGAGCCTGAGTTTCATCCCAAATGATGTCGTAGTAATCTTCTAATTCAGCAGCAGTTTTGCTGTTATCGTGGATCTCATCGTCTTTGGAAAGAATCACTAAACAGCGACCTTTGTTCTTTGTTCGGAACTCAGAAACACATTTCGTCGCGATATCTTCGTACTCTTCTGGACGATCGATACGACCTTCCATATTACGCGCAGGGTGCAAATTAGGGTTGAAGATAACCTGTTTAATACCGCATAAAAAACCAATTCTTTCGGACCAGTAACCACCAAGTCCTACACCACAGATGATCGGCGCTTTGTCACCTGATTGCTCAATCACTTTATGCACTTCCTTAAGTAGGTGCTGCATATCGTGCTTAGGGTGAAGTGTGCTGTAGTTGATAAAACGCACGTCATCATCAATAAACTGCAGTTGAAGCACTTTCTCGTGATTGCCTGGGCTAGTTGAATCAAAACCGTGTAAATAAATAATCATCGTGTAATCCCCCGATCCTTGTGAGCTTAATCTACCACGAAAAATAAGGTTTAAAAGCAACGGGCTAGAGATAACCTCTACCGATGCATCAAACAGTGATCTTAGCTACAAAATGCTTGTTGCAGCTTTTCTGCTTGGGTTAAATATTGTTCATCTCCCCATAACTGATAGGCAAGCAAGTACCACAACATCGCCATCATGGTCGCTCTTGGCTTCCAAGCTAACACGCCCTCAACCCAATCATCTACCCCCTCAATACCACGCAACTGGCAGTATCGATAAACGGCTTCTAAGGGTTTCTCATCCATCACATCGATGCTAAGAGTGAGATCTAAACGCGGATCCGCCAATGCAGCGTATTCCCAATCAATAACTTTATTACCCTGCTCTGTCTTCACCATGTTATAGCCTGCTAAGTCAAAGTGACACAGAGATAAGCCCACATCAGCCAAGTTCGGAGCAGTACGCCATCGATTGTAGATTTCAGCAAACGCCGGCACTTTGTGTTCATCGGATAACAGCATCCAGTAATGATCCACTCTGGCTGTGTAATTAAATGGTGCGAGAGGAAGGCGCTGAGTATCTAAATCATGAATTTTAATCATGGTTTGAAGCAGCGAATCAAAACTCAAACTATCCGTCAGCGATTCCCCTTCTATCCAATCGACAAGTAGACCTTGATCATTGATATGAATAGCAGTAGGAGAAAGGTGGCTTGATTCAATAGCCGAAAGGATTTGATATTCTTGAAAGCGTGAAATTGAAAACGCTTTGGTGATATGCGTTGCTGGACGCCACACGAAAGACTTATTGTCTGTCGTAACGATTTTCCAGCAACGATTGGTGAGCCCTCCGGTCAACGTCTGTGCGTAATCCGGAGGAATAGAGAAAAAGTGCTCTAACGACAATAACGAACGATCAAGATGACAAGCTTCGCTCCAAGACATCCTCGCCATAGCGCACCCCTTCTCTAACTCATTATAGGCCTAAGAAGCTCTTAGACTCTTGCTTACGAATTTCAGTCTCGTCGGCCCACTCGATAAGACCTGTTTCTAGATCCATCAAGCGCATCGTCATCTTGTAGTACACGTCTTTGTCACTACCTGCGTTTTTAGCAATGCTTGATAGGTTACCGTAAAGCATGTATTGCGCACCGACCATCTTACCAAACTGAATCGCTGTGCTCTGATTGACAAGTTCATCGTTATTTTGGAAGTTCAGTTGATCGCGAACCGATTCTACACGGTCCATATCAACAAAACGGAACTTACCAGAGTTCAGCATCTTGGTACTGATGCTGTCTGTAACAGATTCAGTATCAATGTGTTCACTGGTTTTGTTCTTGATACGTTCTACAAAAACAATCGGACGCGAGTCACGTGTGATGGCAGCAACAGAACCTGACATCATCATGCTATCAACCATTTCACCAGCAATTTTTTGCAAGTCTGTTGAACCAAAGTCGATTGTGGTTGTTTCAACGGCTTGAGCATCCCCGTAGCTCACTTGGTTTGAACAACCGCCCAATACAACCGCTAAACCAAGTAATGCAATTACACTTTTTTTCATTGTTGGTTCCTTAAAATTTCCTTTATTACTACTTAATTAGTTATCTAGCTGACGAATCTGAACACGGAACTGAGTTCCATTTGGGTTGATCGACACTTCTGAAATCGAAATTTCTTCAGTCCCTCGAACAATCGCCTGTCTCCACGGGCTTAGCTTGTTATTCACTTCTAGACCTTGGTCGTCATACCAATAGAAGCGATACTGTACATGCTGGTCACCAGTGTATTGACTAATCAGACGTACTACACCGCGCGCTCTACCATCAACTTCAGTCGTTGAAATATCATCGATCTTCAAACGCCCAGCCAATACGTTGTCACCAAAAATGACCGTTTGAGATGCACCATCAATACGTAGCCCTGCAGTATTGTCAGCACAACCAACGATGGCCAATACTGTTACTAATGAAATAAGCCATTTTTTCATCGTATGTTTCCTAACTGTTTATGCCAAATCGTGGCATTGTTTCCTTGACGTGAAAGCCAGACTAACGCTGTTTGCCCTGGTTCCACGTTAAATGTGTAAGGTTGACCGTTGAGCAATATGTTCTGCTCTCCGGGTTTTACCATCGCGCTCGAACTGTAAACTTCGCTAGGAAGCGTCAACCAACTGCGCGTATCAGGTTGCTCGGTCAATGTATTCCATACGTTGAACAGCAAATTCCCGACATCATCGTCCTTTGCGGCCTCTTTTCTTAATCGATCTTTAGCCCAGACTCTTAAACCTTGTCTAATGATGATGTTTGGCATCCGCTCAGAGAGATCTTGCTTCGCCATCAAATTCACATCACTCAACATATCAGCAGAAAGCGTATTATTGTTAAGAGACAATGACCCAAAGCTCTGCTCACGCTTATCTGGGTAGTACGGCAAAGAAATACTGTACCAAGCTCCGTTTCCGCGACTGTCATATAGTGGCAAAGCTTGTTTCCAACCTTGCATCGCTTCAACAACACCACGTTCATCAATCACAATAACGCGACTTTTGTCTTGGGCAAGATAGTTGGCTTTACCGTAACGTTTTTCCAGTTTTGCAAGGTCTTCTCGCATCCCTAAACGCTTCGCAACACGCTTGGTACCATCAATGATCTGTTGGTTGTCAGGCATCACCGCAAGCGCACGTCGATAGTCCACATAAGCACTGTTTAAGTCCCTATCCGCTTCATATAGCAGTGCCGACAGGTAGAGTAAGTAACCATTTTGAACCGCTTGTAACTTCTGACCTGCATCTGGGTAGTTGGACAAGATACTGCCTAAATTTGGCGTCAGACCTTGCTGTTCCATCTGGTTCTGAGCAGACTCAAGCTCTTTCTCTCTATCTTTACGAGCTTGTTCTTGAACTTGATTAGCACGACGCATCTCAATCAAAGCGCCTTCTAGGTCATTTCCCTTAAGATAGTTGAGCCCAAGATAAAGATGAAGAAAGCCAAGTTCATAGTCAGCAGGGTGATAGGTTTTCAAGTTGTCGTTAACCGCTAACGCGCCAACACTCATCGCACTTTCAGAAAGTGAGATCGTTGCTTGGTCCTGCTGAACTCTCACGGCTCGATCACTATCGTCAAGCGCCGACTTACTCTCAGCATATTGCTGATTCAATAGGTAGACTCGGCCCTTCTCAAAATTATCTAGAATATCGCCTGCAACTTGCTCTGGGAGTAATGACTCTGCTTGTTGATAGTCACCGCTTCTCACCTTTTGATGCAGTTCATTATTTTGTGCGCTGTAGTGGCTAAATAAATTGCCCGCAGATAAGTTAGCGCATGCAGAAAGCACGAGTGAGCTGCCGATGACGAATGCCAGTCGAATGTGTTTATGCACTTGGTATTCCATAGTTGTCAGTAAGAGCGTTGCGACACTCGCTACGCTCTAAATTTATCCTTGCTTAAGACAACACGAGATTAAATTTGTTCGATATGCCTTAAAGTCAAAGATCAGCTCATTAACATTGGACCTAACGGACGGCCGCCAACAAGGTGCATATGGATATGGTAAACCTCTTGACCACCATGAGAGTTACAATTCACGATCAGACGGTAACCATCTTCGTCGATACCCTCTTCTTTCGCTAACTTGCGTGCAACCGTAAACATGCGCCCCATGACTAGCTCGTCCTCTTCTTCGATCTCGTTGACCGTCGGGATAAGCTTATTGGGGATGATCAAAATGTGACTTGGCGCGCGTGGGTTGATGTCTCGGAATGCCGTGACTAGGTCATCTTGATAAACAACATCTGCTGGGATTTCTTTACGAATGATCTTACTGAAAATGGTTTCTTCAGCCATGAAGCGCTCCATCGGTACGGTTTTATTAATTGAATTGATTCGAGTATGCGCCAAGCTTCGCAAAATCACAATAAAAAACAGTGTTCATTTGATTTAAACAGCATACGGTGACGGGCGGTTAGCTAAATTTGTATTGTGCGTCATAAAATGCGTGTCTCGTTGTCAATACAATGGTCATCTTTTTGTTAATTTTCTAAGAAATGATAAGTATAAGGGAGAGATCCATGAAGGGCTCAGTGATTAAGCGTATGTACGCTGGCTTTGCATTGATCATAATAATGTTCGTCATCACTACGTTGATGATGATGCGAGGAATGCAGCAGATACACCAAAATTTCGAAGGCGTATCTAACACTTCACTACCACTGGTTTCACAATCTAACCAAACGAGTGTAGCGCTACTTTCTGCCGATAAACTATTCAAAGACTTTTTGACCACGCAGAGCTTCGAGCGCATGGACCAACTGTCCGGCGAATTTGAAGAGGTTAAACAAGCCTATAATCAACAGCTATTAAAGTTACAACAGGTCAGTACAAATCAACCTGAATTAGCCGAGTCGATTGTTCAGCTTAAAGAGATGGAAGTGAACTATTTCACTGAAGCAACTCAAGCGATGCAAAACTACCGCGAGATGTTTGAAGCGCAAGCTCAGGTACAAAAGTCCACTCGCCAATTCCAGCGACTGCACTCAGAACTGAGCTTGGGCATGAAAGAGTATGTTGATGATCAAAGCAGCATCTCTGTGAAAGTGATGGCGAAAAGCTATTTCATCAAGTTAAAAGATGCTGAGATGATCACCTCTGACGCGCTAGCAAGCAGTGACACGGAATTCGTCGCTAAAGCGGTTGCTAAAAACAAGAAAGCGGTCACCCACCTCAATTACGCTTATCGTGGCTTAACCAGCCAGATGCCAGAGATCAAAAAAGCGTTCGATGAGTCAGTTCAGCAGTTTACGTTAGATGTCGGTAAAAAAGGTGGGGTGCTTGATCAACATAGTACTTACCTGCACGCGAAAGATGCGCTCTATGCCAATATCGCCAATCTAACCCAACAAGTTGATGCAACCAGCGAACTACTCGCTTCATTTAGCGAAGTTGCACAGCAAGGGCTGAATGCCTCACTAAGCGAAGCTGGTGAAGTCTATGAACAAGGCGTGATTCGTTCCGTTTCTATCGGTGCTATCGTGATCTTTATGGCGCTTGCTATCGGTTATCATATTGCTCAAAGTGTACGCGAACCTTTAACTCGCATTCTCCGTACACTGGAGTTCCTAACCGACGGTGATATGACCCAGAGAATCGATATTCGCTATAACAACGAATTCAGTCGTGTTAGTCACCATATCAATTCACTGGCGGACAACTTACATGGCATTTTGGTCGAGCTAAACGATGCTTCAGATAACCTGACCAATACTGCATCAACCAACCAATCCACCTCTTCACAGGCTCAATCGCAATTAAGCCAACAACGTGAGCAAACCGCTAACGTCGCCACTGCGATGACCGAAATGGCGCATTCAGTCCAAGAGGTCGCGCAAAGTGCGCAGAATTCTCAAACGATGGTTGAGAAAGTCGAAATTGCGTCAGAGTCGGGTCGACAAATCATGGGCACCAACATCTCGACCATCAACCAACTCGAAACACGCTTGAATCAATCGGTCGACGCAGTAAAAGATTTGCAAGCAATGAGCAGTCAAATCGGCAGCATCTTAGACGTAATCCGTAACATTGCTGAACAGACTAATCTGCTGGCACTTAACGCTGCAATTGAAGCTGCTCGCGCCGGTGAACAAGGCCGCGGATTCGCTGTCGTTGCTGATGAAGTTCGTGTGCTCGCGCAGCGTACCACTGAATCAACGTCAGAAATTGAAAATATGATCAGCAATCTTCAAAGCAGCTCAAGCTCTGCAAACAAAGTCATTCAAAGCTGTAAGGACGATATGGAGCTGTCAGTTGCACAAGCTTCAAGTGCCAACAGTGCAATGGAAGAAATTCAAGGGCTGATTATGGAAATCAGCCAAATGAGTGGCTACATTTCTCAGGCGGCAGGGGAACAAAGCGAAACAACCAGTGAAATTGCGCGCAATATTGAAGAGATCAATCTGATTGCCGACGCCAGTTATCAAGCGATGGCAGAGATAGCGCAAACCAGTTCTAACCTCTCTTCGCTCGCAAACCAACAAGGTGACTTGGTGCATCGCTTTAAGTTGTAGTTAAGTCAGAAAACAGTAATTAATTGAGTTTGGGCGACTATTTTCTATAGTCGCCCTTGTTTTTTGGGGTCAGTGTCATTATATGATTTAATAGGCTTGCCCCCCGCTTTTCTTACTCTTTTTTGCAAGCCGAACATGAGGAATTGTTATGGCCGTTCATGTTGGCATTATTGACCAAGACCCAATACGCCTAGTTACCCCATTATTGGATAATCGCACGATTAGCGATCACATCGTTTTCATCGGGGTAGCATCGCAAGAAGATATGTACCTTCGCCTTCATAGTGTATTGAGCAAAAGAAACATCACTTCTGAATTCTTCGAAATCCCGAATGTCGCGAATACCTCTAAAATCAAACAAGCCATCAGTACATTGGCCGAAAACCTATCCGCTAGAGGAGAGGAAGTAAAACTTAACGCGAGTTGCGGTCTGCGTCATAGACTGTTGTCCGTATACGAAGTGTTCCGTACTTATCACTGGCCAATTTTTGTTGTTGAGCCCAATAGTGACCGTTTGTGCTGGTTGTATCCAGATGGTAAGGAAGATTCGCAAGTCGAAGACCGTATTACTATTGACGATTATCTCACCGTGTTTGGTGCTCGTGGCGAATTCAACGACCATGAGCTACCACCGCAGCTTGACCAAAAGTTGTATGAGCTTGGGGAACGCTGGGCAGGTAATGCTCTAGAACTTGGGCCTGGTCTGGCAACGCTAAACTATCTTGCGACGACCTGCCGTAAAGAGCAAAAACTCGACGTAGAGCTTTCTGAGAAACAGCAAGGCTATCGCGAGCTGAATATGTTATTGACCGACTTGGTCGAAGCAGAGATCGCAACGTACGAGAACGGTGTACTGACATTTGCTAACGAAGATGCGCGACGTTTTTCTAACGGTGAGTGGCTAGAGACCTTAGTGCACAGCACTGTGAGACAGATCCAGCAGGATATGCCAACCATTCAAGATCGCTCGCTCAACGTTCAAGTCTACCGCCAACTCGGTGATAGAGAGGTGCGCAATGAGCTTGACGTTGCTTCAGTGGTGAACAATAAGCTGCATATCATCGAATGTAAGACGAAAGGGATGCGTGATGATGGTGACGATACGCTCTACAAGTTGGAATCTCTACGCGACCTTTTAGGTGGTCTACAAGCACGAGCAATGCTGGTTAGCTTCCGTCCATTGCGCCACAACGATATTACGCGCGCTGAAGACCTAGGACTCGCTCTGATTGGCCCCGACGAACTAAAGGACCTTAGAACTCATCTAGCGGACTGGTTTGCAGAAGCGGGCGGTCGCGAAGAAGAAATAGCCGATTGCTAACCGACACGTGATCAACAAAGCTAAAAAAACCGCCGAAAGGCGGTTTTTCAATTTAAGCGTTCTACTTGTTAGCTATCGTCTTCAGTGAAGTTCGTTGGCAACGTTGTTTTCATTTGGTTCCAAATTTGTGCACTTTGCAAACCGTAATGGCGAACCACAATTAGGATCTGTTCACGATCTCCGGTCTCGCACACTTCAAGTAAATCACGGTAGAATTGCAGTGCTAACTCACGAGCCTCTGGGTTAGAGAAGTAGTAACTTCCCACTCGATCATATAACTTTTTCAGGCCATTAAAGATCAAACCGTAGATTTGGTTGCCTGAATGAAACGCAAGACGTTGGAATAGCATGTAGTCATAGAAATTGAACGTTTTTGCAATCAAGATGGATTGACGTTTCAACTCATCTTTCTCGCCGTCATCTTTTACGTGTTGACGAATCTTCTCTGCATAAGGAGAAGATTCCATAAACACATCCCATGAATCTGCTGAAATTAACGCTTCACATGAGCTGATAACGTTAGAAATGGTTTTCTCAGAGTTTTCTTTATTCGCTTTAAATGCATAACGCATAAAAATTGGGCTGATGTTCGTACGTGCTGCAAGCAAATCTTCAACAATAGACGTCGCATTATCGGCATCTAGTGTCATCAACGTATCAAGGATATGCAGGCCCGAGGTTTCCATAAACTGGTTTACGCGCGTTGGTTTACCATGTTGAATTGTCAGCCAACCATCACGGGCTAAACGCTGTAAAACTTCTCGTAGTGTTGTGCGAGTAACGCCAATTAGTTCAGAGAGCTCACGTTCTGCTGGTAAAATTGAACCAGGTGGGAATCTGCCTTTCCAAATACTTTCAATAATGTATTTTTCTGCGAATCCTGCTGGGCTCTTTGCCTTAATGACCATTTATGTATTATCCAGTCTTTATTATTTGGGTCTAATTAACTCATCATACCACTAGTTATCCTATATCGGAAACCGTCACACAGGAAACATGGCACAAAGCATCATTAGAGCTAACACTCTAAATCACCTTCACATTTACTGACCCTCGCAGGAGGATGAAACGCCTCCAATCTAAAGTTTAACAAAATGTAAACACGCGACACACCCCACCCCCTTTAGGGTTATATGCAAAAGTTAAGTTTTTAAAATTGCAAAAATAGACTGCCATTTTCATGCAATATAATTACATATTCTTTCTTATTCTAACGTTTCAGTGGCTAGCCAACATTAACCATTGTTTTTCACAACTCTTATGATATGTTTACGCCACTTTGATCGCGTTTTTCAACAAAAGTCACTTAATAAAATCACAACATCCAGTTTATCGTTGACTAAATTCTGTTGAAGAGTAGAGTGGCGGCCAAAGTAAGGAGTGTTTGTCTTTCTCAGGGAGTGACTTGGCAAGACCACATGATCATAGAAGCAATGTTGTTTTTCTAAGTCACTGTTGAATCGGGTTCATTTCCCTCTGGCTAGACGATAGCCAGATGTTGGAAATTCCACAATTTCCGGTTAATGGATTCAAGCACGCGCAGTGTCTATTCATAACAACATTAAGAGTATCTAGATCATGCCGATGTCACTCGGAAATGCATTTATCAAGAACTTTCTTGGTAAAGCTCCAGATTGGTATAAAGTTGCCATCATTTCTTTTCTAATTATCAACCCTATTGTTTTCTTCTTGGTTGACCCTTTTGTAGCAGGTTGGCTACTCGTTGCTGAGTTTATCTTTACTCTAGCAATGGCGCTAAAATGTTACCCTCTACAGCCTGGTGGCTTACTCGCCATCGAAGCAATTGCCATCGGTATGACCAGTGCTGATCAAGTGAAACATGAACTCGTGGCCAATATCGAAGTACTGCTACTTCTGGTCTTCATGGTGGCGGGTATCTACTTTATGAAACAGCTATTGCTGTTCATCTTCACAAAGATATTACTCGGTATCCATTCAAAAAGTATGCTCTCGCTTGCCTTCTGTTTCGCGGCAGCATTCCTTTCAGCCTTCCTTGATGCACTAACTGTAATCGCTGTTGTTATCAGTGTTGCTGTTGGCTTCTATGCGATTTATCACAAGGTTGCATCAGGCCAAGGGCCACATGCATCGCACGATCATACCCAAGATGATCATCTTTCAGAGCTAACTCGTGACGACCTTGAGAACTACCGTGCATTTCTGCGCTCGCTGCTAATGCATGCTGGTGTTGGTACCGCGCTGGGCGGCGTAATGACCATGGTGGGTGAACCGCAAAACCTTATCATTGCCGACCAAGCTGGTTGGCAATTTGGCGAATTCATCATCCGTATGCTTCCAGTAACGGCGCCTGTATTTGTTTGTGGCCTAATTACCTGTGTAATTGTCGAGAAGCTGAAAGTCTTTGGTTACGGCGCTCGTCTGCCAGATAACGTGCGTCAAATCCTTGTTGATTTTGACCGTGAAGAACGTAAGACACGTACTAAGCAAGACGTCGCAAAACTGTGGGTACAAGGTATCATCGCTGTTTGGCTAATCGTTGGCCTCGCCCTTCACCTAGCGGCAGTTGGTCTTATTGGTCTGTCCGTCATTATTCTAGCAACGGCATTCACAGGAGTGATCGAAGAGCACTCAATGGGTAAGGCGTTCGAAGAAGCTCTACCATTTACCGCTCTGCTCGCCGTATTCTTCGCGGTTGTGGCAGTAATCATCGACCAAGAGCTATTTAAGCCAGTTATCGACGCAGTACTGGCCGTTGAAGATAAAAGCACCCAGCTTGCTCTGTTCTATGTAGCAAATGGTGTTCTTTCAATGGTATCGGATAACGTGTTTGTTGGTACGGTATACATTAATGAAGTGAAATCAGCGCTAGTTGAAGGTGTGATTACTCGTGATCAGTTTGACCTTCTTGCTGTAGCCATCAACACAGGTACTAACCTACCGTCAGTTGCAACGCCTAACGGACAGGCAGCATTCTTGTTCCTACTAACGTCAGCACTTGCACCGCTAATCCGATTATCTTACGGTCGCATGGTTGTCATGGCACTGCCATACACTATTGTCCTAGCGACAGTAGGTCTGGCTGGTATCGTATTCTTCGTTGAGCCTATGACAGCATGGTTCTACGATGCAGGTTGGATTACTGCACAAGTTGGTGACGCTGTACAAGCTGTATCCAGTGGACACTAATTAGATCAAATTCAAATTTTTTAGTTGATACTGAAACTTTTCCACGATAAAAAGCTCTGATAACTCAGGGCTTTTTTATTACTTCAGGACATCTGTGTGAATATACTTTCTGCAATCAAAACTTTCTCTCAAGGACGACTCTCATGGTTGTTACTACTCCTTTTTGTCGTATTCTTTGAAGCCTGTGCACTGTTCTTTCAACACGTTATGATGCTATCACCTTGCGTGATGTGTATTTATGAGCGCGTCGCAATGCTTGGCGTCGGTGGTGCTGCACTGCTTGGCTTAATTGCACCGAACAACCCATTGATACGTTGGTTAGGTTTAGCCGCGTGGGGTGCAAGTGCATACAAAGGTTTAGCTCTTGCCATGCAACACGTCGATTACCAGTTCAACCCATCACCTTTCGCAACTTGTGATCTATTCGTCACCTTCCCTGATTGGGCGCCATTGAACCAATGGGTTCCTTGGATGTTTGAAGCGTATGGTGATTGTAGCAAAGTGGTTTGGCAGTTCTTAACGCTATCAATGCCGCAATGGTTAGTGGTTATTTTTGCGGGTAATTTAATTGCACTTGGTGTGATTGTTATTGCGCAGTTTGCTAAGAACAAATAAGCACAAGATAAGAGAACAACGAAGGGCTGATGTGAAGACATCAGCCCTTTTTCTTTAAGCGCTCAGTCATCCTCACGATGAAGAAAAAATGTATCGAGGATCTCTTAAAGCAAGCAGTTAACTTTTGGAGATTCCCTACTCGCTCCTTCATCACTCTATGGAATGACACTGCCTCTCAATGACGACTACTGTCATCCTCGAGAACGAGGCACGAGTGAATTGGGGATCTCTTAAAGCGAGCAGGTAACTTTTAGAGATTCCCTACTCGCTCCTTCGTCACTCTATGGAATGACACTTTCTCTCAATGACGACTACTGTCATTCTCGAGAACGAGGCACGAGTGAATTGGGGATTTCTTAAAGCAAACAGGTAACTTTGTAGATTCCCTACTCGCTCCTTCGTCATTCTATGGAATGACACTGCCTCTCAATGACGACTACTGTCATCCTCGAGAACGAGGCACGAGTGAATTGGGGGGTTCTTAAAGCAAACAGGTAACTTTGGAGATTCCCTACTCGCTCCTTCGTCACTCTAGGGAATGACGATGCCTCTCAATGACGACTACTGTCATCCTCGAGAACGAGGCACGAGTGAATTGGGGATCTCTTAAGGCGAGCAGGTAACTTTTAGAGATTCCCTACTCGTGCCTTCGTCACTCTATGGAATGACACTGTATCTCAATGACGACCACTGTCATCCTCGAAAACAAGTACAAGTGCATGGGGATCTCTTAAAGCAAACAGGTAACTTTGGAGGTTCCCTACTCGCTCCTTCGTCATTCTATGGAATGACACTGCCTCTCAATGACGACTTCTGTCATCCTCGAGAACGAGGCACGAGTGAATTGGGGATCTCTTAAAGCAAGCAGGTAATTTTTAGAGATTCCCTACTCACTCCTTCGTCACTCTATGGAATGACACTGCCTCTCAATGACGATGCTTCACTCAAGCTACACATAAAAAAGGGTTAGCTCGATCGCTAACCCTTTTTTGATGCTTGTATTGGCAAGTCCTAGTTCATATCACGGCTAGGTGCTGGGGCAAGAACTTCCCGGTTACCGTTATGACCCGGTGCACTTACGATACCTTGCGCTTCTAGCTGCTCAACGATACGTGCTGCACGGTTGTAGCCAATCTTAAAGCGGCGCTGAACACCGGACACAGAACCACGACGAGACTGGACAACATGTTCCACAACTTGGTCAAACAGTGGATCCATTTCCTCTTCGCCTTCAGGCTTCTCACCCGGGAGTAACGCTTCAGGGCCTTGATCACCATTGGTGATCTCCTCTATATAGTTCGGCTTTCCACGTGCTTTCCAGTTATTAACCACCGCATGAACATCATCATCTGATGCAAAGGCACCATGAACGCGAACGGTATGGCTTGAACCCGGTGGCAAGTAAAGCATATCACCCATACCAAGTAACGACTCTGCACCGCCCTGATCAAGAATGGTACGCGAGTCCGTCTTAGTCGAAACAGTAAACGCAACACGTGTCGGAATGTTCGCCTTAATCAAACCGGTAATGACATCTACAGAAGGACGCTGAGTCGCGAGAATTAAGTGAACACCAGCCGCACGCGCTTTTTGTGCCAAGCGAGCAATCAGCTCTTCTACCTTCTTACCTACCACCATCATCAAGTCTGCGAACTCATCGACAATCACGACAATGTAAGGCAGTTTCTCTAATAACGGCGGATGCTCGTCCATGCTATCACCTGGTTGCCATAATGGGTCATGGATAGGGTGTCCCGCTTCAGCCGCCATCTTAAGCTTGTCATTAAAGCCTTTAATGTTACGTACGCCTAATGCCGACATCAGCTTGTAGCGACGTTCCATTTCACCGACACACCAACGCAGAGCATTTGACGCATCTTTCATATCGGTTACAACTTCGGATAGAAGATGAGGAATACCTTCATAAACCGACAACTCCAACATTTTCGGGTCGATCATTATGAAACGTACATCTTCCGGCGTCGCTTTGTAGAGCATACTCAGAATCATTACGTTAACACCTACCGACTTACCCGAACCTGTCGTACCCGCGACTAACACGTGTGGCATTTTAGATAGGTCAGCGATTACCGCTTCACCCGCGATATCTTGACCAAGCACAACCGTCGTTGGCGATTTAGCCTCAATAAACTGCTGACTACCAACAACATCCGAGAAAAAGACTGTTTGACGACTCATGTTTGGCAATTCTAGGCCCACATACGGCTTACCCGGAATAACTTCGACAACACGAACAGCCATTGCCGATAGCGAGCGAGCTAAGTCCATAGAAAGGCCAGAGATACGGCTTACTTTCACCCCTGGAGCGAGATCTAGCTCAAAGCGCGTAATAACAGGACCAGGGAAGATATCGACCACTTCAGCTTTAATTTTGTAGTCAGCTAATTTAGCTTCAACCAATCTTGCAATATTTTCTAATGCATCACGGTCAATAAAGTTGTCACGCTTTTCTGGATGGTAAAGTAGCTCTAGCGTCGGCATCGGTTCTACCGGCTTGGGTAGATTTGACTCATGTTGCACAAGGAATGGATTCTGCTGTGCTACGACTTTAGCTTGAGCTTCTGCAACCATATTATGAAGCGCTGCAGCATCGTCATCTTCTGGAAGTTCTGCTTGCTGAGGCTGATATTCTTCTACAGGTTCAAGTTGCGCTTCTTCTACAACGTCAAACGATGAAATCATTGGTTCTTGGTGATGCTCTAATGGCTCAATTTCAGTAGAAATCTGATCAAGCTCGGAGGTTGTAATAGTTGGCTGCGCAATATCTTCATCCACTACGCTCTCATTCCACGGTAATTCGGAGCTAGGGACTTCTTCTATCACTTCATATGCAGGAGCCGTCTCTATTACAGGCTCAACATCAACATTCGATGGTATTTCTTGCTCATACGGCGTCGCCATTTCCTGCGTATGAACGTCAGCCGTAGCAGCCGCAGCCATCGTTGCAGTTGCGACACTAACGGCTTGATCCGGTTCAACAAAGTCATCGGCATATTGCGCTGCTTGATCCAACTCTTCGATAGTGGCTCCAAGCTGCTTAGAGCGCTCAACTTGAGGCTCATTGCTCACAGCAGGCTGAACTGGAGCTATTGGCTGTGCTTGTTCTACCTGAGAATAAGCGGTCTGAGGTGCGACTGGTTCACTGTATTCAGGAACAGGTTGCTGAACTTCGGACACTGGCTCAGGTTGAACGGGTTTAGGCTCAACTTCTTGAGATTCAGGAATATGAATATTAAAGCGGCGCGGTTCAGGTGTCGGTTCTACTAAATCTGGAGTCAGTGATACAGTCGGCTCTTCGCGTAACGATTCTGAACGAGCTAGCTTAATGTCTTGTTCGTAGTCATTTAACTCAGCTTCTATAGTTTCATCTTCTCGACCACGGACGCGATTAACCAGCCCAGTACACAGACTAATGGTCTTCTCACCTAGCCAATCCACGATTGATAACCAAGAAATACCAGTCAGTAAAGTAAAACCCGCTCCCCACAAAAACAGAAATACCAATGTGGTTCCGAGAATGTTTAAAGTTGGCAGCGCTAAGCTTGTTAATACATCACCAATCACACCACCCGATGAAAAATACCAAATATCATCAAAGTTAATGTCTGCCAGTCCGCAACTGGTCAAGATCACTATGGTCAGACCCAGCAGTCGCGTGCCCCACAACATCAGATCGACAGGTTCGTCTTCACTGCGTTTACGTAACACAACCCAAGCGGTACCTGTAATAACAAGAGGTAAAACATAAGCAAGAGAGCCAAAGGTAAAAAAGAGAGTGTCTGCTAGCCAAGCTCCTGCTAAGCCACCAGCGTTGTTGATCTCCCCACCCCACGCAGTTTGAGACCACGACGGATCGGCGGCATTAAAAGTGATAAGTGCAACTGAAAGCAATATCGATGCTAAAACTACAACAATCAGACTGCACTCTTGAAGACGCTGAGGTCCGCTCAGACGAGAAAGCGAGGAGTCATCACCCGTTTTAATAATTGTTTGGACTTTATTTTTGGTCTCTTTAAACATAACCAACTTTATCTACGTAGCATAAAACCGAGCTCGAAAGATTCGCTTCGGCAGAAAATAAAATAGTCCGAGCAGCACTGCTACTCGGACTATCGATTTAACCATATCAAGGGCAAAAACCCAATTGCTTAAAGTCAGAATATAGAAAGCAATTAAGAGTTTAACTCTATGCCTACTCGAAGTTATCGAGTTTTGATAACAAGTTGGTTAGTTTGCTTCACTTCTTCCATAACTACGTAGGTACGCGTGTCGTTTACTCCAGGTAAGCGTAACAGCGTATCACCTAGCAGCTTACGGTAAGCACTCATGTCTGATACACGAGTTTTCAGTAAGTAGTCGAAATCACCAGAGACTAGATGACATTCTTGGATGTCGTCTAGCTTTTGTACAGCTGTATTGAACTGTTCAAATACATCTGGCGCACCACGATTTAACGTAATTTCAACAAATACCAGTAGTGAAGCATCAAGATACTGAGGGTTCAGTAATGCTGTATAACCCGTAATGTACCCTTGGCGCTCTAAGCGGCGCACACGTTCTAAACATGGTGTAGGAGAAAGCCCCACACGTTTAGACAACTCTACATTCGAAATGCGACCGTCTTTCTGCAACTCATTTAGAATGTTGCGATCGATACGGTCAAGATCCTTGGACGGCTTTTTATTGTTGTCTGCCATTTTTTATTCCACCTTATTACTTCCTTGCAAAAAAATATACTACAACTTTTTAATATTCAGTATCAAATTTTATTCAATCATATCTATACTAGATATTAATTCGACAGAATTACCCTACAAACAGTTAATACAACTACTATAGTTTATACAACCAATATAAAATGAGGAGTCAGGATGATTATTGGCGTACCTAAGGAAATCAAAAACCACGAATACCGTGTTGGCATGATCCCAGCGAGCGTTCGCGAGCTAGTGTCTCAAGGTCACCAAGTTTTTGTTGAAACTAATGCCGGTTCAGGCATCGGTTTTTCAGACGATGATTACATCGCTGTAGGCGCATCCATTCTTCCTACCGCTGCTGACGTTTTCGCCAAAGCAGAAATGATTGTAAAGGTTAAAGAACCTCAAGCTGTCGAGCGCGCTATGCTACGAGAAGGGCAAATTTTATTTACTTATTTGCACCTAGCACCAGATTTTCCACAAACTGATGAGCTAATCAAGAGCAAAGCTGTCTGTATAGCATATGAGACTGTAACAGATAATATGGGTCGCTTGCCACTACTTGCTCCAATGTCTGAGGTAGCAGGTCGCATGTCTATTCAAGCAGGTGCACAAACTTTAGAGAAATCTCACGGAGGCCGTGGTCTTCTTCTTGGTGGCGTTCCAGGCGTTGAGCCAGCGAAAGTTGTCGTTGTCGGCGGCGGTGTAGTTGGTGCTAACGCAGCTCGTATGGCTGTTGGCCTTCGCGCAGACGTTACTATCCTTGATCGCAATGTCGATACACTACGTCGTCTAGACGAAGAGTTCCAAGGTCGTGCAAAAGTGGTTTATTCTACTGAAGACGCTATTGAGAAGCATGTTCTAGAAGCTGACCTAGTGATTGGTGCGGTACTAATCCCAGGTGCTGCAGCGCCTAAGCTAGTAACAAAAGAGCACATCGCTAAGATGAAGCCTGGCGCAGCTGTTGTTGACGTTGCAATCGACCAAGGCGGTTGTTTTGAAACATCGCATGCAACGACTCACGCTGACCCAACGTATATTGTTGACGAGGTAGTGCACTACTGTGTTGCAAACATGCCAGGTGCAGTTGCTCGTACTTCTACATTCGCTCTAAACAATGCAACACTTCCTTACATTGTTAAGCTAGCGAACAAAGGTTACCGCGAAGCTCTACTAGCAGATAACGGCTTCCTAGAAGGCCTAAACGTTATCCACGGTAAAGTAACGTGTAAAGAAGTTGCTGAAAGCTTCGATCTTGAATACGTTTCACCAGCAGACGCAATTGCAATGTTTAACTAATGTTGAATCGTCTTATATAAGAGAAAGCGCTCACTTCGGTGGGCGTTTTTTTGTTTGAGCTGGAGATCTTTTAAAGTGCATCGAGAATTTAGAGAGATTCCCTACTCGTTCCTTCGTCACTCTATGGAATGACAGGCATACGTCGTCGTTCTATGGAATGACAGAGTCAATATATACACTCGCTCTTTTGTCACTCTACGGAATGGCCGAGATAATGGACACGATCAGGTTCTCTGTCATCCTCGAGAGCGAGGGACGAGAGAGTTGAGGATCTCTTGAAGGCTAATATTAGTTGGTAGACATTCCCTACTGCGCTGTTTCTGCGCTATAGGGAATGACGATAAATCAAAGGAGTAGGAATGAAGAGATTAAAACCAACGCTCTAACGCACTCTTATCAAGTTGGTGAAACGCGCGGTTAAGAATCTTTGCTAGCTCTTTATAGCGTGGGCGCGATTTCATCGGCTCCAAAGCAAAGCCGCTTTCTGCGATTTTCTGATAGATTTCGCGATACCAACCTGCAAGTGCCGGTGGTAGCTGAGTGTTAGCGCGATTTCCTAACCACCACATTCCTTGAATCGGCATGCTGATAGCGAAAAGTGCGATGATGACAGCTTGAGGCATAGACTGATAATTATTGAACGCCATTTGTGTTAACACACTTATAGCGGCGATCGCTGGCATAACCTTTACCCCAAAACGCGTAGCTTTGATAATACGCTGTTCAGGAAATAACATATTCAGCTCTTTTCGCATTGGCCAAATATCCATGTATTTTTGTCCGTCACGTAGGCTGTGAACTAGACCGACTTTATTGCTCATAGGGCTCTCTCACTTCAACATCAGGGCCAGTGGCTAAAATTTAGTTGAAAGATTCAACTAAACAAAGAAAAAATTGATGAAAGTTAATATTCTTTCAAATTTTTTTTGTTATCATTGCCTATTATCGTTATCCTTTGCGGACCCACAATCTCATTGTTGCTGTTATTTACAATTTAAGCAACTCTTGAGACCTTTCTGCAGCGGATGCAAGGGTGGTGATCTGGATCGCCACTGTCTTATATACGGAATTCGAAGTTTTTTTGACCAAGATTAGTACGCAGCTTCTTCTGCTTCGTCTATTCTTGAGATTAATTTTCACCCTTACTGATTTCGATCAGAAAAATTAACAGGTAGTCATTAATGTCTAAGCTAGTTTTAGTTTTAAACTGCGGTAGTTCTTCTCTTAAATTCGCTGTAGTTGATGCAGAAACAGGTGCAGAGCACCTAACTGGTCTTGCTGAGTGTCTAGGTCTTCCAGAAGCTCGTATGAAGTGGAAACTTGACGGCAAGCACGAAGCACAACTAGGCGCGGGCGCAGCTCACGTAGAAGCACTATCTTTCATGGTAGAAACTATTCTTGCTTCTAAGCCTGAGCTTAAAGCTAACCTTGGCGCTATCGGTCACCGTATCGTACACGGTGGCGAGCAGTTCACTCAATCTGCACTAATCACAGATGAAGTACTTAAGGGTATTCAAGACGCTGCGACTTTCGCGCCTCTACACAACCCAGCTCACCTAATTGGTATCGAAGCGGCTAAAGTAAACTTCCCTGGTCTACAAAACGTTGCTGTTTTTGACACTGCATTCCACCAAACAATGCCTTCTGAGTCGTACCTATACGCTCTACCGTACAACCTGTACAAAGAGCACGGTATCCGTCGTTACGGCATGCACGGTACTTCACACCTATTCATCACTCGTGAAGTTGCTAACCTACTAGACAAGCCAATTGAAGAAGTAAACATCATCAACTGTCACCTAGGTAACGGTGCTTCTGTATGTGCAATCAAGAACGGTCAATCTGTAGATACTTCTATGGGTCTTACTCCTCTTGAAGGTCTTGTAATGGGTACTCGTTGTGGTGACCTAGATCCTGCAATCATCTTCCACCTACATGACGCTCTAGGTTACTCTGTTGAAGAAATCAACAACATGCTAACTAAAGAGTCTGGTCTTGCTGGTCTAACTGAAGTGACTTCTGATTGTCGTTTCGTTGAAGACAACTACGGTGAGAAAGAAGAAGCAACTCGTGCAATGGACGTGTTCTGTCACCGTCTAGCTAAGTACGTTGCAGGTTACACAGCGACTCTTGAAGGTCGTCTAGACGCAATCACTTTCACTGGTGGTATCGGCGAAAACTCTGGTCCTATCCGCGAAATGGTTCTAAACCGCCTAGGTATCTTCGGTATCGAAGTTGATGGTGAAGCTAACCTTAAAGCACGTTTCGGCGGCGAAGGTACAATCACTACAGCAAACAGCCGTATCCCAGCAATGGTTATCTCTACTAATGAAGAGCTAGTTATCGCTGAAGACACTGCACGTCTAGCAGGTCTTTAATTGACTTGACCGGCTGACCTAACGTCAGCCGGTTTTCTTACTAAGGGGCTTAACTCCTATTCCAACTGATAAGGAATACGCAGTTAAGCTTTTATCCAATAGCTATAGGTACTCTACGAATGTCTCGTACTATTATGCTTATCCCTGCAAGTGCTGGTGTTGGTCTTACTAGCGTAAGCATGGGTGTTCTTCGCGCAATGGAGCGCAAAGGCGTTAAAGTTTCTTTTTACAAGCCAATCTGTCAGCCACGCTCTGGTGGCGATCAACCTGATTTAACTTCAACTATCGTTGGTACAAACAGCGATGTGAAGATCGGCCAACCTCTTGCGATGTCTGTTGCTGAAAGCCTAATCGGTAACGACAAGATGGATGAGCTGCTAGAAACAGTGGTTGAGCGTTACAACCAGATCAACAAAGATGCTGACGTAACGCTAATCGAAGGTCTTGTACCTACTCGTAAACACCCATTCGCTAACCAAGTGAACGCTGAAATTGCAGCAACACTTGGTGCTGAGATTGTACTTGTTGCAACGCCTGGCACAGATAACCCTGCGCAGCTTAAAGAGCGTATCGAAGTAGCATGTTCTAACTTCGGCGGCACTAAGAACAAAAACATCTCTGGCGTGATCATCAACAAGCTAAATGCACCTGTTGACGAAGCTGGCCGTACTCGCCCTGACCTATCTGAAATCTTTGACGATGCAGATAGCGCGAAGCAAAACGAAATGAAAGTGATGGAAATCTTCAACACTTCTCCTATTCGTGTACTAGGTTGTGTGCCATGGAGCATCGACCTAATCGCTACGCGTGCAATCGACATGGCTGAGCACCTAAGCGCTGATATCATCAACGCTGGTGACATCAATACGCGTCGTATTAAGAGCATCACATTCTGTGCACGTTCTCTGCCAAACATGATTGAGCACTTCAAACCAGGCTCTCTACTTGTGACTTCAGCAGACCGTCCAGACGTAATCGTTGCGGCGGCACTAGCTGCTATGAACGGTGTTGAAATCGGTGCTGTACTTCTAACTGGCGGTTACGACATCCCAGAGGAAATCGCAGGTCTATGTAAGCCAGCGTTTGACTCAGGTCTACCGATCTTCAAAGCGCAAGGTAACACTTGGCAGACGTCTCTAAACCTACAGAGCTTCTCTATCGAAGTACCTGCAGACGATAAAGAGCGTATCGAGTTCATCAACGAGCACGTTGCTGGCAACATCGATGGCAACTGGATCGAGTCTATGACTGAGGGTACTCAGAAGTCTCGTCGCCTAAGCCCACCAGCATTCCGTTACCAGCTAACTGAGTTCGCTCGTAAAGCAGGCAAGCGTATCGTTCTTCCTGAAGGTGACGAACCTCGTACAGTTAAAGCTGCGGCTATCTGTGCTGAGCGTGGTATCGCGGAATGTGTGCTTCTAGGTAACCCAGAAGAGATCAAACGTGTTGCAGCGCAGCAAGGTGTTGAGCTAGGTGCTGGCGTAACGATCATCAACTCTGATGAAGTGCGTGAAAACTACGTTGCTCGCCTAGTTGAACTACGTGGCGCGAAAGGTATGACTGAAGTAGTTGCTCGTGAGAAGCTACAAGATTCAGTATTCCTAGGCACAATGATGCTTGAGAACGATGAAGTTGACGGCCTAGTTTCTGGTGCAGTTCACACAACGGCGAACACTATCGTTCCTCCGTTCCAGATCATCAAGACTGCACCTGATGCGTCTATCGTATCTTCTGTATTCTTCATGCTATTGCCTGACCAAGTATTGGTTTACGGTGACTGTGCGATCAACCCAGATCCAACAGCTGAACAGCTAGCTGAAATCGCTATCCAATCTGCAGATTCTGCTGCAGCATTCGGTATCGAACCTCGCGTTGCTATGATCTCTTACTCTACTGGTGAATCTGGTAAAGGTGCAGACGTAGATAAAGTACGTGAAGCAACGAAACTTGCTCAAGAGAAACGTCCTGATCTCGTGATCGACGGTCCTCTACAGTACGACGCAGCTATCATGGAAAACGTTGCCGCTTCTAAAGCGCCAAACTCTCCAGTAGCAGGTAAAGCGACTGTATTCGTATTCCCTGACCTAAACACAGGTAACACGACTTACAAAGCGGTACAACGTTCAGCTGACCTAGTGTCTATCGGTCCAATGCTTCAGGGTATGCGTAAGCCTGTAAACGACCTGTCTCGTGGTGCACTAGTAGACGATATCGTGTACACAGTTGCTCTAACAGCGATTCAGGCAGATCAAGCTGCTCAAGCAGAAGAGAAAGTGGTTAACTAATTTAACCCTTTTCTGAAATGACAAACCCTCGCCACGGCGAGGGTTTTCTTTTATTGGGCTCTATAAAAAGGCTAAAGGCTGTCTCGCCCATGAGGAGAATCTAAATCGAGATCTGGTCCTACTGGTACCACTTGGGTCGGATTGATTCCCGTATGGCTGAAATAGTAGTGGCGTTTAATATGATAGAAGTCCGTAGTTTCACTCACTCCCGGCACTTGATACAGCTCTTTCATATAACCATTCAAATGCTTGTAGTCGGCAATGCGTTTTTTATTACATTTGAAGTGACCAACGTACACGGCATCAAAACGAATCAATGTGGTAAACAGACGCCAATCCGCTTCAGAAATCGTTTTACCCGCTAGATAACGATGCTTGGCTAGATGTTCATCTAATCTATCAAGTGATGCGAACAATTGATGATAGGCCTCTTCATACGCATCTTGCGTCGTCGCAAAACCACAACGATAAACGCCATTGTTCACATGCGGATAAATATACGCGTTCCATTCATCTATCATCTCGCGGTCAGCTTGCGGGTAATAATCATCGGTATTGCCAGTAAGTTCATTAAACTCATAGTTAAACATACGAATGATCTCTGACGATTCGTTACTCACGATAGTATTAAGCTTTTTATCCCATAAAACGGGGACCGTTACCCGCCCTGTATAGTTAGGTTTTGCTTGATTGTAAATCTGATGCAGACGCATATGACCAAATAGTGGCTCTGGTAACCCCATCTGCCACCCTTCACCCATCATATCCGGGCATACAACTGTGACTCCGATGTGAGACTCCAATCCTTTGAGCTTGCGGAAGATTAATGTTCGGTGCGCCCAAGGACAGGCAAGTGACACGTATAGATGGTAACGGCCTGATTCAGGCGCAAACTTTGCCCCTGGTTCATTTTTAATCCAATCACGGAACCCGGCATCTTCACGTACAAACTTACCGTCATTCGATTTAGTGTCGTACCAAACGTCGTGCCAAACACCATCAACTAGCTTACCCATAGTTATCTCCTACACCATTATCCTGATGAGTTTAGTATAAAAAACTCAGACAATAAGATGAGTAGATAGGGTTGGCTTTGTTGTTCGAATATTTTGAAGGTAAGTGCTATGCCTGTACTCGCATAAAAAAAGCGCGACTCCCGAAAGATGCCGCGCTTAAGCCCGTCACAGGCTGAATTAAGGTTTAGTGATTAGACACTAACATGCAGACAAGATACCGCGTGGACATCATTGCCCTCAATACGCGGCTTCGTCTGAGCACAAGCCTCTGTCGCTTGAGGACAGCGTGTACGGAATACACAGCCAGATGGAGGGCTAATTGGTGATGGTAGATCACCTTCTAGCATCTCAATCTTTTTCTCTCGCTCAAGTTTAGGATCTGGAATCGGAACGGCAGACATCAATGCTCGTGTATACGGGTGTTTAGGGTCTGCAAATAGTGCTTCTGCTTCACCTAGCTCAACCGCATTCCCCAAGTACATTACCAATACGCGGTCAGAAATGTGCTTCACTACCGACAGATCGTGTGCGATAAACACCAACGAAAGACCAAGCTCTTTTTGTAGTTCTTTAAGCAAGTTAACTACCTGAGCCTGAATCGATACATCAAGTGCTGATACTGGCTCATCACCAATAATCATCTTAGGCTTAAGTATAAGCGCACGTGCGATACCAATACGCTGACACTGACCACCAGAGAACTCGTGTGGGTAACGGTTGATAACGTTAGGCAGTAGACCTACTTTTGCCATCATCTCCTTAACGCGATCTTTGACTTCTTGCTTTGAAAGCTCTGGGTAAAATGTCTCTAGAGGCTCAGCGATGATATCGCCCACTGTCATACGTGGGTTTAGAGACGCAAGAGGATCTTGGAAAATCATTTGAATTTCTTTGCGCGTTTCACGGCGCTGAACCGCTTGCATCTTAGTTAGGTCTTGTCCTAACCACATTACATCGCCGTCTGTCGCTTCGACTAAGCCAATGATCGCGCGAGCAAACGTTGACTTACCACAGCCAGACTCTCCTACTACGCCGAGTGTTTCACCTTCGTATAGACGAACATCAACACCATCAACGGCTTTAAGGTTAGCAGGCTTAGACCATGGCCAAGCAGATTTCGACGCAATGCTAAAGTGAACTTTAAGGTCTTTTACATCTAAGATTAGGTTCTTATCTACACTCATTTTTTCCAAGCCTCCCATTCAGAAAAACATGCACGCTGACGACCATCGGCAAATGGCATCAAGATAGGTGCTTCTTGCTTACAACGATCCATCACACGGTGGCAGCGCTCTTGGTAAGGGCAGCCTGGTGGTAGACGCAGTAAGTTCGGTGGGTTACCTGGAATTGTCGGTAGAATCTCACCTTCTGTATCCAAACGTGGAATCGCCTTAAGTAGGCCTTCTGCGTATGGGTGACTTGGGTTGTAGAAGATCTCATCTACAGTGCCGTACTCCATTGTACGACCTGCATACATTACTAATACTTTGTCACATGAACCCGCAACAACACCAAGGTCATGCGTAATCATGATGATCGCAGTATTGAACTCAGACTTGAGCTCGTTGAGAAGATCCATGATCTGAGCCTGAACCGTCACATCAAGCGCGGTTGTTGGTTCGTCAGCAATCAGAAGCTTCGGACGACACAGCAGTGCCATCGCGATCATTACACGCTGACGCATACCGCCTGAGAACTCGTGTGGGTACATAGTAATACGCTTACGAGCTTCAGGGATTTTAACCGCCTCAAGCATGCGCACAGACTCCTCGAATGCTTCCGCTTTGCCCATGCCTTTGTGAAGCATCAGTACTTCCATCAACTGATCACTTACCTTCATGTATGGGTTAAGTGACGTCATTGGGTCTTGGAAGATCATAGCGATCTGTTCTGCACGAACTTTGTTGAGTGCCTTTTCTGGAAGGTTGAGGATCTCATTGCCTTCAAATTTTGCGCTACCAGAGATAATACCGTTCTTTGCCAGTAGTCCCATAATAGCGAATACAGTTTGCGATTTGCCTGAACCAGATTCACCTACGATACCTAGAGTCTCGCCCTGATTCAGAGAAAAATTTAAATCATTTACTGCGGTAACAATACCATCTTGAGTGGTAAATTCGACGCGCAGATCTTTGACATCTAATAAGCTCATCATTGCTTCCTTAATCTTTATTCTAGATTTTGTAATTGTTTGCTTTCTAGTTATCTGTCTTTTGGATCCAGCGCATCGCGCAGGCCGTCACCAACGTAGTTGAAGCAGAATAGAGTCACAACCATGAACGCTGCAGGGAATGCCAGCTGCCAGATTGCTACTTCCATTGTCTGTGCACCTTCTTGTAGAAGAGCGCCCCAACTTGTCATTGGTTCCTGAACACCAAGACCAAGGAATGAAAGGAATGATTCAGTTAGAATCATACTCGGGATTAGAAGCGTTGAGTAAACGGCAACAATACCCAATACGTTTGGAACGATATGGCGAGTAATGATCTTCCAGTTACTTACACCACAAACGTGTGCCGCTTCGATGAACTCTTTGCTGCGTAGGCTAAGTGTTTGACCACGTACGATACGCGCCATATCAAGCCAAGCAATTGCACCGATAGCAACGAAGATAAGAATGATGTTACGACCGAAGAAGGTTACTAGTACGATAACTAGGAACATGAACGGTACCGCGTAAAGGATCTCTAGAATACGCATCATAATACGGTCAACTTTACCGCCGATAAAGCCAGAAGCTGCACCGTAAAGTGTACCAATCAGTACCGCAACGAACGCGCCCATCACACCGACCATTAGGGAGATTCGCCCACCAATGAGTGTACGAACATAAAGGTCACGACCTAAACTATCGGTACCAAACCAGTGATCAGCATTTGGGCCAACGTGCATTGCATACCAATCGGTATCATCGAACGCATAAGGAGCAATCATTGGAAGAACAATCACAGCCAGCGTCATAAGGAATAGAATAAATAGGCTCACCATCGCAGCTTTATTACGCATAAAGCGGATACGAGCGTCTTGCCATAGACTACGACCTTCAATCTCTAAGTTCTCAGAGAATTTCTCAATCGCTTCTAGGTTTTCTTTTTTCGTTAACATAACCAAACGTCCCTGTTAGTAGCGAATTTTCGGGTCAATCATTGCAAGTAGAATATCTACAATCGCGTTGAATAAAATGAATAGGAAACCAATTAGAATGGTTACACCCATTACTAGCGAGTAGTCACGGTTGAATGCTGCGTTTACGAATAGCTTACCGATACCCGGTAGACCAAAGATAGTTTCGATAACAACAGAACCTGTGATGATACCTACGAACGCGGGGCCCATGTAAGAAACAACAGGAAGTAGCGCTGGCTTAAGCGCATGTTTGATAATGATGTAACGGTAACTCAAACCTTTCGCACGAGCAGTACGAATAAAGTTACTGTTTAGTGTTTCAATCATTGAGCCACGAGTAATACGAGCGAAAGTAGCAACGTAAAGTAATGACATACCAATAACTGGAAGTACAAGATATTTAAATCCACCGTCATGCCAACCGCCGGCTGGGAATAGATTCCAGTGCAATGAGAATAAGTAAATAAGAGCTGGTGCTAATACGAAAGATGGCATTACGACACCAAGCATGGCGGTAGACATAATCGTATAGTCGACCCAGGTATTCTGCTTCAATGCGGCAATGGTCCCGACAGTCACCCCCATAATTAACGTAAAGATAAAGGCAATAAAGCCCACTTTCGCCGATACAGGAAGTGCAACAGAAATCAGCTCATTTACTGTGTAATCAAGGTACTTAAATGAAGGACCAAAATCACCCTGAATTACGTTTGTCAGGTAAGTTGTGTACTGTTCGAATACTGGCTTATCTAGACCATATTTAGCCTCGATGTTAGCCATAACTTCTGGTGGTAATGGACGCTCGCTCGAGAAAGGGTTACCCGGTGCGAAACGCATGAGAAAGAAAGATACGGTGATCAAAACCAACATTGTTGGGATCGCCTCAAATATCCTTTTAGCGATGAATTTAAGCATAAACTCACTCTTTCAGTCTGTGACAATTAAATAATGAAAAGTATCAACCCAATTTCTGCGAATTGAGGTTGAATAAAGGCTCTGCATGCGATTTATCACATGCAGGCCCATATTTTTATAGTTCTATCAGTTCAAGAATTACTTGATGATGTAAAGATCTTTTGAGTAGATCTTCTCTTCCGGGTTGTCAGCTGGGAAGCCGCCAACTTTTGGAGACAGTAGACGTGATTTCACGTACTGGTAGATAGGTGCGATTGGCATGTCTTTAGCCATTAGCTTTTCAGCTTCTAGGTAAAGTGCTTGACGCTCTTCAGCTGAAGTTGCAGCGATAGCTTTAGCCATGATCTCATCGTAAGCTTTGCTGTCGTAGTGAACACCACCAGTTGTGTTGTTACTCTTCATCAGCGTTAGGAAAGATGAAGCTTCATTGTAGTCACCACACCAGCCGGCACGTGCAACTTCGAAGTCACCTGAATCTTTAGAAGATAGGTAAGTTTTCCACTCTTGGTTTTCAAGCGTAACTTTTAGACCTAGCGTCTTCTTCCACATTGAACCTAGTGCTACAGCGATCTTCTTGTGGTTTTCAGAAGTGTTGTAAAGAAGGTTGAATTCAAGTGGGTTGTCTTTACCGAAGCCAGCTTCTGCTAGTAGCTCAGCCGCTTTAGCGTTACGCTCTTTCTGGCTCATTTGACCGTAAGCTGGCATTTCTGGGTTGAAGCCTGCTGTGATCTCAGGAGTTAGGAAGTAAGCTGGTTTTTGACCTTGAGCTAGGATAGCGTCTGTAACAATGTTACGGTCGATCGCGTAAGAGATCGCTTGACGAACACGTACATCATCAAATGGCGCTTTCTTAGTGTTGAAGATGTAGTAGTAAGTACATAGGTTACCAGTAACCGATACTTCTTCGTTGTGCTCTTTTTTAAGGCGCTTGAAGTGCTCTGTTGGAAGTTCGTTAGTGAAATCAATTTCGCCTGCTAGGAAGCGGTTCATTTCAGCAACCTGGTTCTCGATAGGTAGGAACGTTACTTTGTTAAGAACAGTCTTATCGTTATCCCAGTATTGTTCGTTGCGTTTAAGAACTAGACGCTCGTTCACAACCCATTTGTCTACTACGTATGCACCGTTACCAACGAAGTTTTCTGGTTTAGTCCACTGGTCGCCGAATTTTTCAACTGTAGGTTGGTGAACCGCTTTCACTGTTGTGTGGCCCATCATCATAACGAAGTATGGTACAGCTGTGTCTAGCTCAACTACCAAAGTATGATCGTCAACTGCTTTAACACCTAGCTCAGACTTGTCTTTTTTGCCTGCTACGATGTCTTTCGCGTTAACCATCTTGGTGTATTCCATATACCAAGCGTATGGCGAAGCAGTCGCTGGATCTACAGCGCGCTGGAAAGAGTAAACGAAATCGCCAGCAGTTACTGGGTCGCCGTTAGACCATTTTGCGTCTTTACGTAGGTGGAAAGTGAATGTTTTGTTGTCTGTAGTTTCCCAAGATTCTGCAACACCAGGGATAGTGTTACCTTCCGCGTCTTGGTTCACCAAGCCTTCAAGAAGGTCGCGAATCACGTGAGATTCAGGAACACCTTGAGATTTGTGCGGGTCGATTGTTGCAACTTCAGTACCGTTACCACGAACGAGTTCTTGTTTTGCTGCTAGATCAGTTCCTGCAGGAACCTCTGCTGCGATAGTTGCGGTTGAAGTAGCGGCCACTGCTAGACCAGCACCTAGAAGAAGGGCTTGAGTGATTTTGTTCTTATACATGTGTAAAACTCCAAGTTTTTCATTTGCATCCATGACTTCTTTGCAAGACACCAGAACGGCTAGTGATTTAGATTTATTTAGCTCAAAAAATAAGCACAAAAATCTAAAACCTTACAAAGATTGCGGCACACATTATCAATCATTGAAGTAATTTGCCATAAAAATGTAGCAAAAAATCGTATAATTCGCCAAAAGCATCAACATATTGGTAAAAAAGTCTGTAAATCAGAAAATTCCTAGTTGATATATTTGCAGATTACATTTTCAGTAGATTGAAGTGCCTTTTAATCTAATAAGACACTTTTAATTAGCATCTTATGCTAGATATTGTACGGAAAATTAACAAAAGTTATGCGATCTAGCTAACACTAAAACACATTAATCTTTGTCTAAACTGAGGGAATGTGAAGTTAATCACTGCGTCGTGTTTTTTTCTTCACATGCATAAAAACTGATACATTGAGCGAAGAAATTATTCCGGAAAAGGTATAGGGAATTGAACGTCTGGCAGAAATAAGGCGCTGATTCGTATCGCTTTAGGCTACAAGTCTTATTCTAGAGCAGATAGAAAAACGCCGCTAATAAAAGCGGCGTTTTAAATGGGTGGAAGCCCCAGCCACATCCCGGCACACAAGTCACTCGCTGCGGCTGCTTCCTTCCGGACCTGACCGAGTTCACGAGCTATTGTTGCGGGAGGACCAGGGCCTCCATAGATTCTGTTTCCTTAGCATCGCTAAGGAGTGGTAAGGATTATCAAGTATCCTTATGCTGATTTCAAGCGAAACCACCAATAAAAAGCATCTTTCCGATTCAACTGCTTAGTGAGTGACCATTAATTGAGGTAATGGACAACATTGTCGCACTGCTTTTGTTCTAAATCAGCGTTTTTGTCTGCTAGCTTATCACGGTACATTGCCTTATCAGCCTCTCCTATCACACGTTGCAATGTAGTGGTTTTACCCCTAGACGTTGAATACCCAACCGCTAATGAAACTTGAAAAGTGATTTGTTGCGCCGGAGCAGTAAATTCGACGGTTTTCAACTGATGAGCAAGTTTGATCAACTGCGACTCTGATATTTTCCCGACCAAGATAAATTCATCGCCACCAATTCTGTAACAGCGACCGCCCCAAAGTTGTTCAATATGGCGTGCAACACTCACTAACACTTGGTCACCGATATCATGCCCATAGCTGTCATTAATCTGCTTAAAGTTGTTCATATCTAAATAGACCAGTGTTTCACTTGGGTATAGGCCGTTGCGGTAGCGCCGATGAAGTGAGCGTCTATTCTTCAAGCGAGTAAGCGGGTCGGTATTTGACTGACTATGGAGATAGAACGCAATAAGGACTAAAAAACTCAACATTAAACCAAATAAGATTTGGGTATTACTGGCGAACGCTTTTTCCGCTTGCAATGTTGCTTTCCAGTTGGGCCGATAGTCATACGTTTCGATGATCTTACGTGTATCGATCATCTTTATTGCTCGACTAAATAGAGCCGCAACTCTCTTACCCGTTTCATTTTTTGCAAATCCCACTGCGATTGCCGATTGGTAAAATCCGCCGATCGCTATATCTTCCTCTAAAGGCAACAACGAATTCGACTCGCGTAGGGTTTTATTAAAGTTTGCTCGACTTATCGCCATATAGTCGACTTCACCTTCAAGCAGTGCAGTGAAGATCTCATCAATATGGGAATAAGAGCGCAGAGGTTTATTCGGTAATAATTGTGACAAAAGCGTGGCAAAGAAATCGCCTTTAACAACACCTACCTGCTCAACAATCAACTCAGAGACGTTGCTATACACATTGGGCTTATACCCTTCCCTCTTAACCATCACTACTTCGGGGAAATAGTAAGGTGAACTAAACTCCAACGTGGCTTTACGCTGCTCTGAAACAACCAATGGCGCTAAGATATCAATTTTCTTATCAAGTAGGTCTTGATACATACTCTCCCAAGTTTCGTCCGCCTTACTTACGATGTCGCATTTAAGCAATAATATCGTACACGCTTGTTGGACAACGTCCGCACTAATACCCGTCACCGTCCCGTCACTGTTATAAGTAGAATACTGGCCTATGCCATCAAGTTTTACCCGGAAAACCTTAGTAAGGTCGATGCCACTATCAAGTACTGCTCTTCTCAGCGCTTGTTGGCGTATCTCAAATTGATAAGATTTAACTGACTCTCTCAACGTCTTTTGAATACTGGCACTACGCACAAACGATTCAATACGCTCTAGCATAACCTGATTGCTGCCGTTCGCCGTCACAATAGAAACAGGTTTAATTGAAATCTGGTGGTTTAATAGTTGAGCGTCATAACCCTCGAGCAACATTGGCTTAAGCTGATTGATTGCGTCAATCACACCTTCTACTTCACCCGACTCAAGCAGTGTCTTGGCATGCTCGTGTCCTCTATACTCCACCTGACGAATATTAGGATAATGCTCCCGTACTAATGCACCATATATAGTTCCTTTGGGTACTCCTATGGTTTTAACAGAATCAAGAGTGGAGTTGTTGTTACTATAGAGGTAAGTATATTCAATATTTGTCGGGCTAGAGAAGGAGAGTGACTGAGCACGAGCTTCAGTATAGGTAACGTTAGCAGCAAAATCGCTTTCGCCTGTTTTCACTGCATTAAGAATGGCATTAAAACTTGGATAGTAAACATAATGTATGTTGATATTCAGTTTATCTGCGACAGCGTCGAATAATGTTCTCGTGACCACATCATCTTCTTCCATCGCGACTTTGTAAGTCGTTCGCGCATGTAAAGTAGATGAAATTAACAGTATTAGAGCAAAGCTAAGCCATCGCCAAAAGCACGCCATTTACAGAAAACCCTTTTGTCTTTATATGCGTAGCTCTTCTAGGCTACTTATGATACGAAGCTAAAGTGGGCACACGATAGCCTGTATAAATTAAGCTCAACCTTGCCACAAATTAACCAGTTATCCAAATCTATATAACAACTCAGTGACATATGGCGCAATTATGCATCTTGGTTTTCTTCAGCACTTCTCAGAATATAGTCGGTCATCCAAGCCGTACCCAACAAGCAAATCCAAACAACAAAAACAGGATTCGGCACCTCAATGCTTGGTGATACAACTAATGCAGCGAACCCAACCGTGGGTAGCGTCCAACAAAGTAGCTTACTCCAACGGAACGTTTTCAATTTAGACAAACTTTCCATTGATGCCATGATGCCAGTAATGCTTAAGGCAACTAACACTGCGTAAGAAAGGTCTGCCATCCATAGCGGTAAAATAAGCCCCAAAGCCCACCAACTATGCTTACTCGACGGTTTCCAGTGCGACGCTGACCACCAAATGACCATCACGGATAGTATTTGGGTCATGGTAATCATTGGCTCACCAGCAAGTTTGTCACCTGCTTGGGTAACCATGATCCCAACCATTAACGTGGTCACGATTAAGGCGCTGGTCAATACTACGGCTAGGCTACTACGTTTTGAAAACGCCACCATAAGTAAAGGAAATAGAACCCAAAGACTGATTGATAAGGTGATCGGTTGATAAGGTAGTGTTAACCCATAAACGGTCATCGCTGCCATAAGTAGCAAGCCAACCAATCCTCCCTGAGGCAAAATCCACAATGCAGGTATAAGCATCGCGAGAACGGGAATATCGCCTTCACTTAGACTGATAGCTCGAGCACATACAACCGCCAATAGGGTTGTTATTAAGAATTGAAACGTTGAAAATAGCATGCCCTCTCCTTATCCATTCCTTTGGAAATCTGTACTAGGACTAAATGATTATGGACCAGTTTTTGATGCAAATCTTTGCTGTAATTCACCAAATTCCTCTCGGAAAAGTCAGTACTTACGGTGAGATCGCAAAAATGGCAGGTTATCCCGGTTATGCCCGTCATGTTGGTAAAGCACTTGGCAATCTTCCTAGCAAGAGTAAATTACCTTGGTTTCGCGTCATCAATAGCCAAGGACGCATTTCATTGAAAGGTGAAGATTTAGTTCGACAGAGGGAGGCGTTGATCGCTGAGGGAATAGAAGTGAGTAATGATGGGAAAGTTAGCTTAAGGAAATATCGGTGGCAGCCTTAGCCGACCACCGACATAAAGATTTTGATTAGCGAACGCCGATAAGGCGTAGGTCTACATTATCTGTCTTATCTGCATCAGTCACTACTGGGTACGACGTATCCGTAATAAACTTAAGCTTGCCGTTCACTTCAATGCGAGCACTCACGCTGTAGCGGTGACGAGCTTCGATTTTTGCAGGGTCATAAGCAAGGTCAAATTCGAAAGGAACTTGCGAACCTGCTGTCTCGAAGCGATGCTTTGCGATAACTTTTGCTGGCGCATCTGCTAACGAGATATCTTGTAGAGTAATCGTAACCACTGCATCATCTGGCAGTGCAATACGCTCACGGTACGCTAGTGTACCGGTAATTGATTCTACTGCTGCCTGCTCAGTTTCTGCTTGCTCTGATTGACAACCCACCAATACTACTCCTAATACTAATGATGAAATGAATGCTAGTGCCTTTTTCATGAAACTTACCTATAAGCAATTAAATTTATAACGATTATATGTAGACGCTGTAATATTGTCATCGTCAACGTCTGAATCTTGACAGCAGCTTAACGGTAAAGATGAGATCTTGACCTAAAATTAAACATCTGTTTGAATTTTCCTACAACAACGTGAACATCGCTCCAAGGCGTAATTAAGGTAGTCGACAATGAGCCAACCTCTCAACGAGTTATTGAACTTACTGCAACTAGAAAAGCTTGAAGAAGGGCTTTTTAGAGGACAAAGTGAAAACTTAGGCTTGCCTCAAGTGTATGGTGGACAAGTGATAGGGCAAGCGCTATCTGCTGCGAGATACACCGTTGATGCTGATCGAACTGTCCACTCATTCCATAGCTACTTTTTATACCCTGGTGATCCTGAAAAGCCGATCATCTATGATGTTGAAAATCTCCGCGATGGCCGCAGTTTCAGCACGCGTCGAGTTAAGGCTATTCAAAATGGTCGCCCTATTTTCTACTTAACCGCTTCTTATCATGGTGAGGCTCCTGGCTTTGAGCATCAAAACACCATGCCAGATATCCCTGGACCTGAGAACTTTGCATCTGAATCAGAACTCGCTGCGAAAATAGCCGACTTTCTACCGGAAAAGCTTAAGAAAACATTCTGTGGTGAAAAACCAATTGAAATGCGCCCGGTTACCGTGGTTAACCCACTGAATCCGCCGAAAGTCGAGCCTAAGCAATACTTGTGGATCAAAGCCAATGGCGCGATGCCAGATAACCAGTTAATCCACCAATATCTATTGGGTTATGCGTCTGACTGGGGCTTCTTAGTGACCGCCTTACATCCACACGGTGTATCACTGATGACGCCGAAATTCCAAGTCGCTACCATCGATCACTCGATCTGGTTCCACCGCCCATTTAAAATGGATGAGTGGCTGTTGTATGTGATTGATAGCCCAACGGCAAGCAATACTCGTGGTCTAGTGAGAGGCGAGATATACAACCGCCAAGGCCATCTTGTGGCCAGCGCTGTTCAAGAAGGCGTGATGCGTTTTACGGACTAACTCAATCTATACTAACTAATTAAAACTATGCCACTCCTAGCGAGTGGCATTTTTCTATTGGTTGTTAGTCATTACATATAGGAAGCGCAGTCGTATACTTAAGCGGTTCCATCGCAAAGGTCGAGGTGACATTAGAAATGCCTGCCACTGAGTTCACTAGCTTCTTATAGAAGTGATCAAAGCATTGCATATCTTTTACTAGCACTTTCATCATGTAATCGTATTCCCCTGCCATACGATAGAACTCCATCACCTCAGGAAACTCAGAAGCAGTAGAGACGAATTGGTTATACCACTCATGTGAATGATCACTGGTTTTGACCAGCACAAAGGCAGTGAAAGATAAATCGAGCTTTTCAGGGTTCAATAAGGCTACGCGCTTTTGAATGATCCCAGCCTCTTCCATCTTCTTGAGCCTTTTCCAGCATGGCGTAGTGGTTAAGTTGACCGCTTCTGACAAGTCATTCAAAGAAAGCGTGCCATCGTTTTGCAGTAGATCGAGTATTTTTCGGTCGATTTTATCCAGTTCAATTTCCATAACATCAACTTTGTAGAAAACTTTTCTCCAAATAAAGCAAATCAAAGCATAAATAGCAAAGTTTTTCTCCCGAAAACTCGTTAGATTAATAACATAACGATTCTAAGGAGAAACCCTATGTGTACTGACCATAACTGGATTAATAACGCTGTTCGTAAAATCGAAGCAGATTACCAACGTAGCGCCGATACCCACTTAATCAAACTTGAACTGCCAAGCATTGATGGCATCGACGTCTATCTTAAAGATGAAAGTACGCACCCAACGGGTTCTCTTAAACACCGTCTTGCTCGTTCACTGTTCTTATACGCGATCTGTAATGGTTGGGTTGGCCCTGAGACAACGATTATTGAATCATCTTCTGGCAGTACTGCGGTATCTGAAGCTTATTTTGCGCGCCTACTTGGCTTGCCATTTATCGCAGTTATGCCTAAGTGCACTGCACGTAAAAAAATCGAACAAATTGAGTTTTACGGTGGCACAGCACACTTAGTTGATCGCTCAGACCAAATCTATGCAGAATCTCATCGTTTAGCAGAAGAGCTAAATGGCCACTACATGGATCAATTTACTTACGCGGAACGTGCAACAGACTGGCGTGGTAACAACAATATTGCCAATTCAATTTTTAACCAAATGGAAATGGAAGATCACCCAGTGCCAGCATGGGTTGTTATGAGCCCAGGTACAGGCGGTACATCAGCTACTATCGGTCGCTTCATCCGTTACCAGCAACACGACACTAAACTGTGTGTGGTTGATCCTGAAAATTCTGTATTCCATGACTACTTTAAAACAGGTAATAAGAACCTGACTGGCGATTGCGGAAGCAAAATCGAAGGTATCGGCCGCCCGCGTGTAGAGCCAAGTTTTATTCCTGGTGTTGTAGATGAGATGCGTACTATCCCCGACGCAGCATCAGTGGCGACTGCACATTGGTTAGAAAAAATGCTTGGTCGTAAAGTCGGCGCTTCAACAGGTACTAACCTATACGGTGTGTTGCAGCTAGCAAGTGAAATGAAACAACGTGGTGAGAAAGGCTCTATCGTGACACTACTTTGTGACAGTGGCGAGCGCTACCTTGATACTTACTACAACCCAGAGTGGGTAAAAGAGAATATTGGTGACCTACAGCCATATGCAGCAAAATTAGAAGCTTTTGAACAAACAGGCCAGATTGAACAATAGAATTTAAAAATGCTTGAGTGAGGGTTTCTTCATAAACGCTTGCTCAAGCGAATTACAACAACGTCAGCCTTTGGCATAAAATAAAACCGCGACTCTCGATCGCGGTTTTCTTATTTCTAAACAAGGATTAACCCTTATTCTGTCTCGCCTCGAAGGCTGCTAACTGCTCTGGCGTTGCTTTAGGTTGATGATTCTGTTTCCACTCATCGTAAGTCATGCCATATACACGCTCACGTGCATCATCGATATCCAGATCTAAACCTTGGTTCTCTGCTTCTGCTTTGTACCACTTGCTAAAACAGTTACGGCAGAAGCCAGCCAGAATCATCAGATCTATATTCTGCACATCTTTGTTTTCATCGAGGTGAGCTAATAGACGACGAAATGTCGCTGCATCTAGCTTATCTTGTTCTTCTTGAGATAGGTTTTTGTATTTAAATTCAGCCACTTTACTTACCTTTATGATTGTAGTTTTACTATATCTATCCTACCAAGCGGACTCGCCTTAGCTCAAATACAAAAACGCCCAAGCGTTAACTTGGGCGTTCGAATTATTGACTGGCGAGGCTAATTTAGCCTTGAATACCAACAATCAACCATGGTGCGTTAGGCGTAGTTAAATCACGCTCTAAGTGCCAGATGTCAGTGATGTCTTCTTCAATGCCTTCTACAGCATCGCGGTAACGGCCACTGAATTGTAGGCTAAGCTGCGCTTTAGTTGCGTCGTGATCTGCACGAACAATTTCCGCATCAACATACATCACGTCAGTATGCTGCTCACCGTTTAGTTTCGCGCGTTCCGCTTTCAAATCTTCGTATAGGCTTGGCGACACATACTCTTCAATCGTGTGTAACTGATTGTGGTTCCAAGCACCTTGAAGGATGCGGTAGTGTTCACGTGAGCCATTGATGAATGCCGATTGGTCAAAACCCGGTGGATAGTTGTGTGGTACGTCCGTTTGAGCACCAAAACCGAAGCCACCACCTTGTGGTGCGTTCTGTGGTTGCTCAAAGTTATGTACATTTGGCTGTTCAAACTTAGGCGCTGAACCACCAAAAGCAGGCTGTTGACGCTGCTGATTCATACTACCCTGCTTCGCCCCAAGCATGGATCGCATTAGCTTGAAGATAACAAAGGCAATCAAGCCCATGATAAGAATATCCATAAACTGGATACCTTCAAATGCTCCACCAAAGAACGCAGCTAGTAGACCACCAGCAAGTAAACCACCAAGTAAACCACCCATTAGGCCTTTCTTGCTAGAACTCTGCGTTTTTGTCGTTTGATCTTTACCAATCGTATTGGTGTTCTGTTGCTGTTGTTTCGGCGCCGGTGCTGTCTTAAAGCTTTTGCCAAAAGATTTACCACCACCAAACTTTTTCGCCTCAGCGATTGGAGTAATCGCGACTGAGACCATCAGTAGGGCAACAAGAGAAAAAAGTCGTTTCATGTTCTTCCTTTTGTGTCTATCAAGGTTATGAATTTATACTTATCTAATCATATTAACCTTAGCTAGCTTATATTCAAACTAAAACGTCTTGATTACATGTATCAGAATATTGCAAATAATAGCACTGTCAGTTGACGCAATAGGCATCTGATAATTAAAATATTGAACAATGTTCATTTTAGATAACTTACCATGGCCCGAAGAAACGATCATACTCGCGAAGAGCTTGTTGCTTTAACACTTAATACCGTCAAAGAATTTTTAGCGACTAACTCGCACCACGATCTTAGCTTACGAAAGATAGCGAATATGATTGGCTATGTACCGAGTACATTGGTTAACGTTTTTGGTAACTATAACTTACTGCTGCTGCATGCCGTGGCCCAAACTCTCGATGAACTGACCCAAGAAGCTAATCAAGTGGTAACCAACAGCAAGAACGCTGAAACGGCACTTTATGAGCTGGCCTATTGTTACCACGATTTTGCCCAGCGCCACCCTAACCGCTGGCAACTGATCTTCGAACATAATATGAATGGTGAACCACTTCCTGAATGGCAGTCTGCTCGTATTGATTCAATGACTGGCATGCTAGAGCACCTGTTAAAAGCTCTGGCACCTAATCGTAGTGAAGCAGAAGTGTTACAAGCAAGTCGTGTATTATGGTCTGGTGTACATGGTATTACACTGCTCAGTGTCGACGACAAGTTTTTTGCTGCCGAACCTATTGATGGTAAAGAGCTCATTGAGAACTTACTGTCTAACTACCTAACCAATTGGTAAATCCTAAAGGAATAAGGATCACAAATGCCTAATAGTCAGGCTTCGCTTCTTGGGCAAAGGCGCTTCTTGCCCTACTTTATCACTCAATTTTTTGGGGCGTTCAACGACAATATCTTTAAGAACGTTCTGTTGTTATTTGTCGCATTTGCTGGTGCAGGTACATTACCCGTATCAAGTAATCTATTCATCAACCTAGCAGCGGGCTTATTCATTCTGCCCTTTTTTCTTTTTTCTGCTTCTGCTGGCGTTCTTGCTGATAAATACGAAAAAGCTTGGTTTATACGCAAGGTTAAACTCGCTGAAATTGGCATCATGTGCTTAGGCGCGATCGGATTTATTACCGAGAGCTACATCATTCTGCTTATCCTGCTCTTCCTTATGGGAACACAGTCCGCCTTTTTTGGCCCGGTGAAATACGCCTTACTGCCCCAGCAACTTAAATCGGATGAATTAGTACCTGGTAACGCACTTGTTGAAACAGGAACTTTTCTGGCAATACTACTCGGCACATTAGGCGCAGGCATTATTGCTTCGGCAGAGAGTGCTAAATATGTTGCCGCAATTTGTGTGGTGGTATTCGCGGTGCTTGGCTACACTTCTAGCCGCTCAATCCCTGAAGCACCGGCAAGTGCACCTGATCTCAAATTCCGTTGGCAACCTATAAAACAAACGAAACAGACCATAGCTATAGCCAAAGCAGATAGAACTATTTTTCAAGCGTTGATGGCGATTAGTTGGTTTTGGTTCCTTGGCGCGGCTTATTTGACGCAGTTTCCTAACTTTACCAAGCTTCACCTTAACGGCAGTGAAAGTGCGGTTTCATTCTTACTGGCGCTCTTTTCAATTGGTATTGCGATTGGCTCACTCGCCTGTGACAAACTTTCAAACCACCGAATTGAAGTCGGCATTGTTCCACTCGGTAGTCTTGGCATTACAGTATTTGGCGCACTGATGGCGACCTCTATCCCTGCGACGCTTCCCGACTTTGCTAGCTTTAGTGATTTTGTTGCGTATCAGTCACTTTGGCCTGTGTTTGCCTACCTGCTACTGCTCGGCGTTTCAGGCGGGATTTTTATTGTTCCGCTTTATGCGCTGATGCAGCAACGTGCCAAAGAAACTGAACGTGCCCAAGTGATCGCGGGACTAAACATTTTCAACTCCCTATTTATGGTCGGTAGCGCTGTTTTAGGGATTATCTGTCTAACGATTCTAGAGTTAACCATTCCTCAGCTTTTCTTGTTACTGTCAGTGATGAATCTTTTGATCGCGATTTACCTCTGCCTTCAGGTACCCATTTTTGTGGTGCGATTCCTGTTGTGGATACTCACTCATACCATGTATCGCGTCACTCATAAGAACCTGCATAACCTGCCGCAAAAAAGTGGTGCATTGCTAGTTTGCAACCATGTCAGCTATATGGATGCGCTCTTACTCAGCGCGGTATGCCCAAGGTTAATACGTTTCGTCATGGAGGAAGATTACGCCAATTTGCCGCCTTTAAGACGCTTTTTAAACCGTGCAGGGGTGATCCCAATCTCTGCGACCAACCGACGCTCTATCGTCCGCGCTTTCAATGACGTTGAACAAGCGCTGGCCGAGGGACACATCGTGTGTATTTTCCCTGAAGGTAAGCTCACCTCCGATGGCGAGATGAACGAGTTCTTACGCGGTATGGATTTGATCCTAAAACGTAGCCCTGTTCCAGTTATACCTGTGGCCCTAAAAGGGTTATGGGGTAGCTATTTCAGCCGCTATAAAGGATCAGCTTGTAAAGGTTTACCGTCTCGTTTCTGGTCAAAAATCGAAATAGAAGTCGGGACGCCCGTCGATTCTAGCCTTGCTTCAACCGCTAGCATGCATCAAAAGGTATCTGAGCTGCGCGGTGACTGGCAATAATTTAGAACTCAAATCGCCAAGTTAAGACATACGTTTAGTTTTTCTAAACGTATGTTCAATACATTCAGCTCTATTTATCAAGGCAATTACGCTACACTGTCATGTAATTGCCTACTATTGTCTTTATAATGAAAAACATAACTAAATACCTCCCTTTCGGTCTTGCTCTCATTGTTTGTATTACGCCTTATGTGTCTTCACCAACCGCTCTTGTTATTGGATTTTTACTCACATCGTTAGGCCTAGTACCCGCAGATTTAAACCTGTCTAAGTTCACTAAAAAGCTTCTCGCTTATTCCATCGTTGGACTCGGATTCGGTATTCATTTTGATCAAGCGTTAGCGGTAACGTCTGATGGCATAGGCCTTATTATCGCCACTATTTTTGGTACGCTACTGATAGGTTGGTGGGTTGCTAAATGGATGAGGCTAAACAAAGAGACAGGATATTTAATTTCGTCAGGAACCGCCATCTGCGGCGGAAGCGCGATTGCGGCTGTATCACCTGCGATAAAAGCTGACGACGAGCAAATCGGGTTGGCATTGGCAACGGTATTCGTTCTCAACTCGATTGCATTGTTTATATTCCCCGTTATAGGCCATGCGTTAAATCTGGATCAGCATACGTTCGGTACTTGGGCAGCAATCGCGATTCACGATACTTCATCAGTTGTTGGTGCAGCCTCCGCCTATGGTGAAGAGGCCCTAACCACAGCAACAACACTAAAACTCGCGAGAGCACTGTGGATTATTCCGGTTGCCCTATTTAGTGCGTTCCTATTCCGTAGCGATTCGAAGAAAATCACTATCCCATACTTCATCTTGTTTTATTGCGCAGCGATTGCATTCAGTGACTTACTGCCGCAATTTGAAGTCGTTTATCAGGGTATCTTTGATATTGCTAAGCGTGCGCTGGTGGTATGTTTGTTCTTGATTGGCTGCGGAATTTCAGTAGAGAAGCTGAAGTCTTCCGGCCCTAAACCGTTAATATTCGGTGTGACGCTATGGGCTTTGATTTCGACCACTTCTTTAGCGTGGCTCACTCTCGCTTAAAACTCATCAGCATTTGGGATTAGCTTTTTGCGCTTTTGCGTATTGGCACTTAGAACCAATACGGATACGAGCAAAAACGCAGAAAGCTCAGCCAGAGCTCTAACTAAACCGTCGCTTTGCACGGCGACGACTATCTGCAAAATGACTGCGATAACTAGCACTGCTTTTATCATTCTTATTCCAATTTCCATATTAAGCTTAGAGCTATTATGAGTTAGAGTTATAAGATTGATAAATTCATATTTGTACTATGAAATTGCCAAATTAACTAAGTTGCTAAGCAAAGTAGTGAATCACTGAGAGTCACTTAGTGTCAGACCTGCTTAATTAGCCACTCTTTCACTGACTTTCTTGACACCTTAATTCCGCTTCGTAACAAGCTCTCAGGCATTGAGTAATAGGCAATTGGCCATTTAAACTTAACTAACGCTTGTTTTAGATAAGCCTCAATTTCGCTTTTTTCCAATACAGTGGTAAATGAGCAGATCGCAACAGGACGATGACCAAACTCAACATCGGCGATAGGTACAACGATAGCTTGAGCAATATCAGGCACCTGCATCAGGGCGGCTTCAATTTCTTCGCAATGAACATTTTCACCACCAGAAATGAACTGGTTATCCGCACGGCCAATGATTTTCAGCTCACCCGACACCCACTCGCCTAGATCTTTGCTGTCAAACCAACCATTTTCGACAAATGAAGTTAGTTTCCCTTGGCGGTAATAACCCGATGCGAGGGTTTCTCCACCGATATAGATCCTCTGCCCTTCCAGTCTCAATTCGCGATTGGGGAGCACTTTGCCCGCACTGTAGTGTTGATCAATACGTTTAGCCGTCACTGTCGAAGCAGCTTCGGTCATGCCATAGCCCAGCCAAGTTTCGATGCCTTGTTTAGCGGCCTGCTGACTCAGTTCTAAGGCAACATGACTGCCGCCCAGCAATACATGACTCAGTGATAAACGCATACGATCGTCAAGTAAGCGCTGTAATTGCGTGGCAACCAATGAGGCATGACTAACACCAACAATATCCGTTGCCAAATCACCGCTACCCACTTTGATGGTTGCACCGCTATAGAGCCATCGATAGACAATCGCTAAGCCAGAAACGTGGTACATAGGCAAACTAAGTAGCCAAGTATCGCCTTGCTTATATGTGAACTGCGCTAATAAACCGGACGCTGAAGCGAAATGTTGACCAGAAGTATGAGCAACCGCTTTCGGCGCGCCTGTCGAACCGGATGTAAAAACAATTGAAGCGAGGTTATCTGGTTTGTAAGCACTAACTTCTAAGGGCGCTTTATTCTCACCATATCGGATATTACTGATTGGGCTTAGCGCATTTGACTCAACATTGACCCATACCTTCGCTATCTGCTTCGCTGAATATAAGGTATCAAGTTTGTTGTCTAATTCTGTGCGAGTTTGCGGCATAGTCAGCGCGCAGGTAACGCCTAACTCTAGACAAGCTAGATAGATAACTAGCTGCTCGAGGTTGTTCTTTCCGACACAAGTAAGCACCTCTCCAGCCTCTAACCCCTGCTGATTCAAGTGATTTGCTACCTTGGCGACTAAATCATCCAGCTCAGCCCAAGTATAATTTCTATCACAAGTTTCGAGTGCACATAAAGATGGGCTCGTTAGAGCCCATTGTTTTAAAAAAGAAAGTTCGCGCTGCATTACGATTGCCATAGCAATGGCTGTTCAGATAAGCCTACAACCGGCAACTCAGAAGAAGGCCATGGGATTTCAAGCTGCTGAGCAAATAGCCCAACCGTGTCTAGCCCTGGCACTTCATCTGGCAACTGCCAATGCGCAAATCTTGCGAGCTGAGTTAGCCCCAAACTAGACTCAATGCTAGAGCTTACCACTGCTTTGATCCCAAGCGATTTCGCTCTATCGATCAACTCAATACAGCGCTCCACTGAACCAATTAGGGTCGGCTTAATGACAATGGCTTTAGCACCGTTTAAGTCCTCAAGCTTAAAGTCATCTTTACGAATCGCATGTTGCAGTGTTTCATCCCAAGCGATTGCAATCCCCGTATTGATCGCAAATGAAAAGCTATCACCAGGCACCTGACAAGGCTCTTCAATAAAAGCAATTCGGCCACGCAGTGACGGAGCAATTTTTTTCGCAAACTGCTGTGCTTTCTCTGCGCTCCACGCTCGGTTAGCATCCAAACGTAGCGTCAAGTCAGGAATCGATTCTAAAAATAGGCTGACTAGCATCCCGTCTCGGATAGGTTCGTATAAGCCAACTTTGATCTTAGCGACTTTCTCCCCTGTCATGGCATTAAGCTTTGGCAGTAATTCATCCGGGTCACCGGAACACAGAGGCGCTGCTTGATAGCAACCGTTTGCCGGAAGTTCTTTGTTAAGCTCCAGTTGAGCCATTGAAAGCCCAAATGCGACAGACGGATATAACTCATCAAGTTTTAACTCTGAACCTTGTTGCCACAATTCGAGTTGCTCAACGAGTTGCGAGTAAACCTCATCCATGGTTTCTACGCTAAAGCCAGGTAGTGGTGCGATTTCACCTCTACCAACATCACCGCCGGAGCTTAGCTCGACAACAAAACCTTCACGATGTTTTAGCCTTTGTTCACGCAGTATCACGCCACTGTCCATCGGCAATTCATAGCGATACAGTTTGGCTGATCTCATAGCAATATCCCTTTATATTTTGATTTAAATGTAGCTTGTATTGGATATTTCACCCATTTGTATGTCGATATCTAAGCTATAGCCGTAAGAGCAACGAGAGGACGCGCAGTTTATAAGCATAAATGAGCATCCTCGACGTAGCTATTGAGGCTAGAGCGACGATATCAACAACAAATTAAGGGTTGCGTGGAAATTTATTGAAGTCCGGACGACGCTTTTCATTAAATGCATTACGCCCTTCTTGTCCTTCCTCTGTCATGTAGAACATCATGGTTGCGTTGCCTGCTAGCTCTTGCAGACCCGCTTGGCCGTCACAGTCAGCGTTCAGTGCCGCTTTTAGACAACGTAGTGCCATTGGGCTGTGTTGTAAAGTTTCACGACACCAGCGTACGGTCTCTTTTTCTAGCTCTTCAACTGGAACAACTGTGTTCACTAGGCCCATATCCAATGCTTCTTGAGCATCGTAGAAACGACATAGGAACCAGATTTCACGAGCTTTCTTCTGACCTACGATACGAGCCATGTAAGATGCGCCCCAACCACCATCAAATGAGCCCACTTTTGGTCCAGTTTGACCAAACTGCGCATTCTCAGCCGCGATCGTCAGGTCACACATCATATGCAAAACATGACCACCACCGACTGCCCAACCAGCAACCGCTGCGATTACAGGTTTTGGACAAGTACGGATTTGGCGTTGAAAATCTAAAACGTTTAGGTGGTGAGTACCAGTATCGTCTTGGTAACCACCGTAGTCGCCGCGAATTTTCTGGTCACCACCAGAACAGAAAGCCTTCTCACCTAAACCAGTTAACATGATCACACCAACACCTTCGTCATAGCGAGCGTCAGCAAGAGCATTGATCATCTCTTTTACTGTTTGCGGACGAAAAGCATTGTGAACTTGAGGGCGAGCAATAGTAATTTTTGCGATGCCATCTGCTGATTTATGGTATTGAATATCTTCATATTCACCGCTGCAGTCATTCCAGTTAACTGGTGCGTATAGTTCTTCTTCTGAGATACCGACTGTTTTTGCCATGGTGATTCCTGTTTGTTTACCTAATGACCCAACCTAACGATTCAAAGTGAATTGAGTTGAGCTTTTATGATTTCTGCAAAAGCTTGAGGCTGTTCGATATGAACATTGTGCCCAGCCTGTGCAATTTGGCTAAAAGACAAACCGCTTTGTTCGGCCAACTGACTAAACTTATTGTCTTTCTCGCCACAAATATAATGGGTTGTTACACCTGAGCTTTTTAGTCGCTCAAGCAAGTAATCTTGTTTAGCTAACGAGGTCGCTTCAAGCATATCCGCTACCGAAGTACCTAGATTAGCACTGCGTTTTAATATCAGGTTTTGTCTTTGCTCATGGTTTAGTGAACTAAAGACGCGCTGCAAATACCAATCGGCCAACACCTGCTCAATTGGCTCATTTCTAAACCGTTCGGCCCAGCAGTGATCATTATCCCAACGAGCTTTTTTGTCTTGCTCTGTTTGCAAGCCAAAGTTTCCACCTTCAACAACAAGACGTTGAATATTCAGAGGTGAGAAATAGTGATTCGCCACACCGGACATGGCTACCCTTCCCCCCATCGAATAGCCAACCAATACTATAGGCTGCTCTGGCCTCACATGGGTAAGAAGAGTGTCAGATATTTGATTGCAACAATCCTCAAAATTGAAACAAGAGTGTAATGCGCTCAAACCATGCCCTGGAAGGTCGATGGTGATAGAGGGAAAATCAGCAAGTTGCTGACGAACTTGCTGCCAATCTTTGCCACAGCCCAACAAGCCATGTAGATAAACAACGATGGGTTCTGATTGGCTATCGCTGAAAGTGACGTGACTAGAGAGCATAGACTTGTTGAATAAACTCTTTCAGTTGAGAAGACGCTTGCTCCGGAGGGGTTTGAACCTCAACCAATAACGTCCCTTGCCCATGAAGTAAATGACCATTCACTGTTTCTGTATAAGCAGCTAGCGTTTCAGGTTTGCTATACGCCAGTTTGAATTGCTTGGCAGCATACTCGAAATTAAAACCATGAGGCATCTGGTAGAGCGATTGTTTCTGCTGCGGTGGGACTGGCAGTAAATCGAATATTGCGCCGCCATCGTTGTTGGTTACAACCACAACCACTGGCGTCGATTGATTCGACATTAGCGCGAGTGAATTCATATCGTAAAGCAGCGATGTATCACCAATAAACACTACGGTCGGAGATTGAGTTTCACGTATGACGCCACTGGCAGTCGCGATCAATCCATCAATCCCGGATGCACCTCGATTGGTATAAACCGAATAGTCACTGACGCCACTAAACATATCTACCAGCCGAACGAATAAGCTATTGCCCAAAAATATCTCTGTACCTTCAGGGAATTGATTCACGCTTAACGCTAAGCCAATCTCACTTAATGGCGACTGAGCGGTAAGATGTAGATTAGCTAATGACCTTACATGCGCGGCATTTTGACGAAGAGCATCACCCCATCCTGCCGCAGTATTAGCGAGTGGTAGCACGGCTTCTATAGCAAGATTAAGCCAAGGTTCAATCGCCGATATATGATGTACTTGCATCAGATGAGCTTGGTTGTTTCTCTCTTGCTTTGGGTCGAGGTAATGATACTGAGCACCGCCTGTTTCTATCTGTTCCAACATCCATCGGTTGAGGCGTTTTGAAACAATTCGAGAGCCGACTTGCAAAATAAAATCACACTGACTCAACCGCGCCGCATTATCACTATTTTGCAGCCAAATATCATAATGGGCCCAATCTGACGTCGCGCCACTCTGTGGGTCCATCAAGATTGGCCAACCGAGTTTTTCTGCCAGCTGTTTGGCTTTCTTCGCTTCACTCAGGCTTACGCTACCAACAACAATAGCACCCTTTTTATCGGTAAAATCCGATACATTGATATGGCTGTCATTTGCATAACTTCGGTGACGAATATAAGTGTCTGTACCTGAAAGCCACGCTTCTACTTGGTCAATATAAGGCTGATAAAGTGATTTGCTTTCACTGCTATACAGTGGCTCAGGAAATGGGCAATTGATATGTACAGCACTGCCCTGCACTTTTTGCTCAAACATCACTTGGTCAATCGACGTCAGGAGCCATTTCAAAGGTGTATTCAATGAAGGGCTCGGCAGTTCAAGCGCTGATGTAACATGAGAGGAAAAAATACCAGACTGATTGATGGCTTGATTGGCACCGCAACCAACCAGTTCAATTGGTCTGTCTGCCGTAAGCACAACCAGTTTTTCTCCGGTCAACTTAGCTTCAGCGATAGCAGGAAGTAGGTTGGCTACCGCGGTACCCGACGTCACAACGATCGCCACAGGCTTACCACTTGCCTTTGCTAGACCTAGCGCAAGAAAGCCAAGGCCACGCTCATCAAAGTGAGTGTGTAGATTCAGTTTAGGATTGTCATCAGCTTCAAGCGTCAGTGGCGTTGAACGCGAACCGGGCGCCACACAAAGCTCTGTGACACCGTGACGAGTCAGCTCTTCAAGTAATACTTGGCACCAAATTCGATTCAGTACCGCTTGATTGTTTGTCTGTGTTAGGTCGCTCATTAAGAAGCAACTCCAAGAGGTGGGTGATCGGAGATCAGCGACAGTAAAGTCGACATTTTCTTATCCAGCTCTTGCCATTCGTACTCGGCAACAGAACCAGGCACAATCCCGGCGCCGGCAAATAGCTGCACTTCACCATCTAGCACTAACGCACTGCGGATTGCGACGCAGAACTCAGCACGCTGATGACTAATAAAGCCCATTGAGCCCGCATACCAACCACGAGCAAACGGTTCGTGTTGTTGGATAAAGTCCATCGACTCTTGACGAGGTAAGCCTGCAACCGCCGCCGTTGGTTGAAGTGCGCCGAGCAACTGAACGCCATTAGTACCTTTGTGTAAATGCGCATGAATACTGCGCTTGAGATGCTGCACTTTACGCAGTCGCACTAGCCTCGCTTCTTGCTCTACGACGACGTCATCTGAATAAGGCGATAAACGTTCAATGATATCGTCAACTACATACTGATTTTCATTGAGGTTTTTACTATCACCGGCTAGCCAGTTTGCTAGCTCCATATCTTGGCTCGCGTTGCTGCCTCGGCCAATCGTTCCCGCTAACGCTTCGGTGTAGAGCTCTTGACCTTGGCGTAAATAAAGACGCTCTGGCGTTGAACCAATAAAGCTGTGGTCTTTATCTAATGAGAGCAAAAAGTGAAAGCTATGATGGTTGCTTAAGTAGCTCGATTTCAACAAACGAGAAGCACACAACGGTTGATCAAGTGAGACTGTCGTCTTTCGTGCTAATACCACTTTCTTGAAATCATCGTTTTCAATCCCAGCTAACACCTTCTCAACCAACTCAGACCATTGTTCTTTTTCAGGCACATGCTGAATACTTTCAATATGAGATGAAATAGGTGGTAGCGGAGCGACGTCTAATTGCAGCTTATATAAGCCAGCGAGGGTGCGATGTTTCTCTGCATTAAGGTTGACCGCTAACGACCATTTGTCATCAAAACGGATTAACTCTACTTGCGGCAGAAAAAAGAAAGAAGACATACAACGACGATTTTTTCCGGTGTGGCCATCAAAGGAACGACCACCCCAAATGCGCTGATCATCGGCTAAAATCGCGTAAGCAGGCGCAGGATCAACGAAAGTATGTAACTGACCTAACGCAACCACTTCTTCGCGAGTATCGCGAGATTGCCAATAAAACTTTGGAAATAATGGCTGGGCGTCTAACCAGTCAATAAATGGAAAGTCAGGTTTTTCCTCAAGAACTTGAACTAGACGGGTTGTACCATCTTCCGCATCCTTTACGCGTTCGATCAGTTCAGTAACGGCTTGATGAAAGTATGACAAATCAGCCTCGTATGCATCGAAATTATTATTCATTTTACCCCGCTACTCTATTTATAGACCTCACTCAAATCAAGGTTGCAAACAATGTTTTGCGAAATCCTGTGATAACGGGCGTGCTACAAAGGCTTTATTGTTGCCATCAAACCAGATTTTTATTCTAAAGAACCGTTTTTTAGGTTACTTTAATAAAGTTATTTAATTATTTTTAGGTTTTAATCAATGCAAAATATCGGGATGTCGTCAAAACTCGACAATGTCTGCTATGACATTAGGGGTCCTGTACTCAAACATGCTAAGCGCATGGAGGAAGAGGGACATAAAATACTGAAGCTTAACATCGGTAACCCTGCCCCATTTGGCTTTGACGCCCCAGACGAAATTTTGGTTGATGTGATTCGTAACTTGCCGACATCTCAAGGCTATTGCGACTCAAAAGGTATTTATTCCGCACGCAAAGCCGTTGTACAACATTACCAGCGCAAAGGCATTCGTTCATTAGACGTTGAAGATGTCTACATTGGTAACGGCGCTTCAGAGTTAATCGTGATGGCGATGCAAGCATTGCTAAACAACGGCGATGAAATGCTGGTCCCTGCACCGGACTACCCACTATGGACAGCATCTGTTGCTCTATCAGGGGGTAAAGCGGTTCACTATATGTGTGATGAAGAAGCGGACTGGTACCCAGACTTAGACGATATTAAGAGTAAGATCACGCCAAAAACCCGCGGCATTGTTCTTATCAACCCAAACAACCCGACAGGCGCCGTCTACAGCCGTGACTTCTTATTAGAAGTGATTGAGATTGCACGCCAGCACAAACTGATCATTTTTGCTGACGAGATTTACGACAAAGTACTATACGACGGTGCAACGCATACCTCAGTAGCGACTCTGACTGAAGATGTATTGGTTGTAACCTTTAACGGTTTATCAAAAGCCTACCGTGTATGTGGGTTCCGCGGCGGTTGGATGTTCCTAACGGGACCGAAGCACCAAGCACAGGGCTACATCAACGGCTTAGACATGCTTTCTTCGATGCGTTTGTGCGCCAACGTGCCAATGCAGCATGCGATTCAAACCGCATTAGGTGGCTACCAAAGTATTAATGAGTTACTTCTTCCTGGCGGCCGCCTGCTTGAACAGCGTGACCGTGCATGGGAGTTGATCAACCAGATCCCTGGGGTCTCTTGTGTCAAACCAAAGGGAGCAATGTATCTGTTCCCGAAAATCGACACTAAGATGTACAACATTAAAGACGACCAGAAAATGGTTCTAGACTTCCTCGTTCAGGAAAAAGTACTGCTAGTGCAAGGCACAGGCTTCAACTGGCCAAAACCGGATCACTTCCGAATTGTGACTTTGCCACACGTTGAAGATTTAGAGGTTGCGATTGGTCGCTTTGAACGTTTCCTTTCAACCTACAGCCAGTAGTAATTAGATTCGTTCTTTCATATGCTTAAAGGGTACTCATTGAGTACCCTTTTCATTTCATGGAGTAAAGAAATGCCGCAAGACAACGATTCAGAACACAATTATAAGGAAAGTCACTTTTTCGCTCACTTGGCGCGGATGAAATTGATTCAGCGCTGGCCGCTGATGCGCTCTGTGTCGACTGAGAATATTTCTGAGCATAGCTTGCAGGTCGCTTTCGTTGCCCATGCTCTCGCTCTGATAAAGAACAAGAAGTTTGGCGCTAATCTCAATCCAGAACGCATCGCAATTTTAGGCATGTACCATGACACCAGTGAAGTGCTAACTGGCGATTTACCCACTCCAGTCAAATACTACAATCCTGAGATTGCTAAAGAGTATAAAAAGATTGAAGCGGCCGCAGAGCAGAAACTACTTTCAATGCTACCTGAAGAGTTCCAACAAGACTTCGCTCCTTTTCTTGTTTCTACCGCAGCACATGAAGAAGACGCTGATATCGTCAAACAAGCAGACACGATTTGTGCCTACTTAAAGTGTTTAGAGGAGTTGAGCGCGGGCAACCACGAATACGCGCTGGCTAAAAAGCGCTTAGATATTACCCTAAAAGAGCGCAGTAGCCGTGAGATGGACTATTTTCTCAATGTCTTTGCGCCAAGCTTTGAGCTTTCTTTGGATGAAATCAGCTGATGTTCGTTGTCTGATCGCTCTTAAAGCTGTGGAGTAGGAAGTCAATTAACTCTTTCTTACGCTTCGGCATCAACTGTCGGTCAGCATAAACAAGGCTCACTTCCACCTCTGGCATTCTATATTCTGGTAACAAGCGAACTAAACGACCTGTAGCAAAATGTTCACGACAGATAAATTCAGGTAACACTGCAATCCCTAAACCATCAAGAGAGGCTTTAAGGCACGCAGTGATGGTATTGACTCGCAGTCGGTATGGCAGGTCAATCTGATAAGAGCTGTCATCATCCAGTTGCAAATGCCACTTTGGCAAACGTACCGCTTTATTGGAGACTTCAACCATTTGATGGGGCGCGATTAAGTCTAGGTGATGCTCAATCATCCCGTACTCTTCAAGATAGTCCGGGCTTGCGACCAAGGCCCGCTTTGACGCGGTTAGATAACGGGAAACAAGATTTGAATCTTCTAACTTTCCGATCTGGGCATAGAGGTCGATGCCTTCACCGACGATATCTACCTCTCTATTTGAGAGTTCTAAATTCATAGTGACATTCGGGTACTGCATTAAAAATTGATTAATGTAGGAGCCCAATACTTGATGCCCTAGCTCGACAGGTAACACAATATTCAAAGGGCCTCTAACTAAGTCTTGGTTAGCAGAGACTTCAAGCTCAGCTTGATTCATCACTTCTAACATTTGCAGGCCAGACTGGTAGAACTTTTCACCCTCAGGAGTCAGTACCAAACTGCGCGTTGAACGAGTGATCAACCTCACACCTAAATGCTGTTCAAGTTCCGCCAATTTTCGGCTAACAGTCGACTTAGTCATTCGTAACGATTCGGCTGCGTGAGTAAAACTTCCACAATCAACCACTTGGACGAATACATTAACCCCATTCAAATCCATCAGTTACCCCTACATCCCATCATTAGTTAAATTATTGCAACAGTGTTTTCAGTTTTTCCTATCTTATCAACCAATACAGATCATTTACAATTCGTTACATTCAATGAATTCGAGAATCCGTCAATGACAGAAACACACGACATGCAAACCAAGAAAAAAACGCGCAACAAAGCCCCTTTTATTGCGACAGTCATTATGCTGTCTCTCGGACTATTAGGTGGCGGCTATTGGTTTGGCTATGGTCAATACTTCGAATCAACAGACAACGCTTACCTTCAAGGTGATATCACGACGATCAGCCCAAAAGTCTCCGGCTACATTGTTAAATCCTATGTAACGGATAACCAAGTGGTTAAACAAGGCGATCTTCTAGCACAAATCGATGACCGTGATTACCAAGCGACACTTGACCAAGCGAATGCACACCTCAACGTCGCTCAATCAAGCGTAAATAACTTATACGCTCAACAAACGTTGCAACGTAGCCAAATTAACCAAGCTAAGAGCCAAGTTGATTCCGCGCAAGCAGAGTACGATCGCGCTATTCAGCAAGTCGCTCGCTCTCGCAGTCTCTTGAAACGTAACTACGCTTCTCAAGATGAAGTCGACAGCATGCTGGCGCAACAAAAAGTCACGCTGGCACAATTGGAGCAAGCCAAAGCCAACCTAGCGGCAGCAAACGATCAGCTAGTGGTTATCGCCAGCGAAGTTGAACAAGCGAAAGCATCAGTGACTGAAGCGAATGCCCAACTAGAGCAAGCGCAACTGAACCTAAATTACACCAAAATCTACGCACCTGCGGATGGGGTTATTGGTAAACGTAGCGTACGTGAAGGGTTACTCGTCCAGGCTGGGACACCATTAATGAGTCTAGTGCCAAACAATGCGGTATGGATTGAAGCCAACTTCAAAGAAACTCAGTTGAGCGGCATTCACCAAGGGCAAAAAGTAGAAGTCGAATTAGATGCCTTCCCGGGTCAAACATTGGAAGGAGTCGTAGACAGCTTCTCACCAGCGACTGGAGCTAAGTTCGCACTATTACCACCTGAAAATGCGACGGGTAACTTCACTAAAATCGTTCAGCGTGTTCCGGTTAAAATCGTCATCCCAGATCAAAAAGAGCTTCAAGGTCGCCTGCTACCAGGTTTATCCGTGGTCACTACCATTGATACGCGAGGCTAATCATGAGCCAAGCAGTCGTTGATCACGCAGATCAAGAACAAGAGGTCCCCGTTCGTCACTGGATCGCGCTTTTTGGCGGTCTTCTTGGCGCATTTATGGCTATCTTAGATATTCAGATCACCAACTCGTCGCTAAAAGACATTCAAGGTGCTCTATCTGCAACTCTGGATGAAAGCTCGTGGATTTCGACTTCTTATCTTGTGGCTGAGATGATCGCAATTCCACTCAGTGGCTGGCTATCTAAAGCACTCGGTAAACGACGTTATCTCACTTGGACAACGGGCATCTTTACCCTCTCCTCTTTGCTCTGTTCGTTCTCTTGGAACATGACCTCAATGATCGTCTTCCGAGCAATGCAGGGCTTTAGTGGCGGTGCGTTAATCCCTCTGGCATTCTCGTTGGTCATTCAATTATTGCCGCTCAATAAACGCGCGGTGGGCATGGCGCTGTTTGGCGTAACGGCAACCTTCGCGCCTTCCATCGGACCTACCTTTGGTGGCTGGCTGACAGAGAACTTATCTTGGCATTACATCTTTTACATCAACATTCCACCAGCGTTGTTACTGATTGCGATGATTCGCTACGGTCTAGATGATGAGCCGTTAGAACTGTCAACACTGAAAAAAGCCGACTGGTTTGGTATTGCCACCATGGCACTCGGCCTTGGCTGCCTAGAAGTGGTATTGGAAGAAGGAAATCGTGAAGAGTGGTTTAGCTCAAGCTTCATTATTACTCTGAGTATTATCTCCGCGGTGAGTTTGGTTTATTTCATTATCAATGAACTCCAGCATAAGAAACCACTGGTTAACCTGCGTTTACTGCGAAATGGCCAATTTGCGATGTCTTGTATCGCCTACTTGATTTTAGGTATGGCATTACTGGGGTCCATTTACGTATTGCCGCTCTATTTAACTCAAATTCAGCAATACAACGCAATGGAAATTGGCGAAGTACTGATGTGGATGGGCTTTCCTCAGTTACTCATCTTCCCTCTCGTGCCTAAACTGACCCAAATCATTAAGCCTAAGTATCTCGTGACCTTTGGCTTTGCGATGTTTGGTCTGAGTTGCTACGTGAACACCCACATGACCGTCGACTTCGGCGGCCAGCAGTTGATTTTGTCGATGCTGCTGCGTGCTATTGGTAGCCCGTTTATTATGGTGCCACTCTCTTTAGTAGCGATGAAGAACATTAGCAAGCCCGATACACCCGACGCTTCGACGTTAACCAATGTCATGCGTAACTTGGGCGGCGCATTCAGCATTGCCATTATCGCAACGCTGTTGGATAACAAGACACGTGAGCATCTAGGCCATATTAAAGAGTCATTGAGCGCGGTCAGCCTTGATGGTTGGAATGCACTGCACCAGCAGCAAGCTTTCTTCATTCAATCTGGTAGTGATGCTGCAACGGCGATGCTTCAAGCTCAAGCTAGTTTGTTGGGTACCATGCAGCGCGATGCCGCTATCATGGCTTATAACGATGTATTCCTGATGATGACGCTCTTTCTTGGTGTGGCTGCAATATTGGTTCTAAGTATGAAGGATTAACCGCAGATACACGTCAAACGGCGATATTTCGCTGTTCTCACGTGTAATTCTTTGTATTTATCATGTAACGGGTGTACGGTAAGAAAAAAGACAAGGGAGTACACCTATGACGTTTAAAATCAGCTCCTTATGGTTCGAAAGACACGACGATGAGCATAAAATTCGTCGTGACGACCACCGCAGTCCCTACCAACGCGATCGCGCTCGTATTCTTCACTCTGCCGCTTTTAGGCGTCTGCAGGCTAAAACTCAGGTTCACGGCAATAGTTTCGATGATTTTCACCGCACCCGTCTGACTCACTCACTTGAGGCGGCGCAATTGGGTACCGGTATTGTTGCCCAGATTAAGAAGAAGCAACCAGAGTTCCGTGACCTTTTGCCTAGTGATAGCCTGATTGATTCATTATGTTTAGCCCATGATATAGGCCATCCGCCCTACGGCCATGGCGGTGAAGTCGCTCTTAACTATATGATGCGAGACCATGGCGGCTTTGAAGGTAATGCGCAGACTTTTCGTATCGTCACTAAACTGGAGCCTTATACCGAACTGTTTGGTATGAACTTGGCTCGCCGCACTTTGCTCGGTCTCATCAAGTACCCAGCGCTGCTCAGCCAAGCCCGTGCTGATGTCATGCCTGAATGTGTTTCCCATCAACGCAAACTCAGAGCACGTGATTGGTCACCCGCTAAAGGGCTTTATGACTGTGATGCAGACCTGTTTGATTGGGTGTTAGCGCCGCTGAGTGAAAACGACAAAGCTATCTTTAGTCAGATGCGTGATGAGCAATACCTAGAAACTGAACATAAGAAGACCCGTTATAAGTCTATCGACTGTTCTATTATGGAACTCGCCGACGACATCGCTTATGGCGTCCACGACCTAGAAGATGCCTTGGTTCTTGGCATGGTCAATCGTAACCAATGGGTTGAAGGTGCAGCAAGTAAGCTCGCAGAGTGTGGCGACCCATGGTTTGAAGAACATATCGCGTCGATTTCAGACATGCTGTTGTCTGGCACTCACCACCAGCGTAAAGATGCGATTGGCGGTATGGTGAACGCCCTACTGACCAGCATTTCAATTAAGCCAGTCGATGCGCCATTTGAATCGCAGTTGCTGGCCTTTAACGCCGTACTTGAACCTTCAATGGCGAATGCTTTGGAGATCCTAAAACGTTTTGTCAGCCAGTACGTCATCCAAGTCCCTCATGTTCAGGTGATGGAGTACAAAGGCCAACAGATCATTATGGATATTTTTGAAGCGCTCAATGCCGACCCAGAGCGATTATTGCCTATCGATATCAAACAAAAGTGGGCAAATAGAAATGACGAGAGTGACGGCTATCGTGTGATTGCAGATTACATCTCTTCGATGACAGACGGTCACGCTCAAAGACTGCACCAACAGTTATTCTCTTCTCATTAATCCAACCTATGGCTAGAGTGACAACCTTGTTACTCTAGCCATCATCCCTTCCAATTAGTAATTAAACTCGCTAACAAATTGGTTAAGCTTACCTAGTAGTCGACTTTTTTCTTCATCATTAATGAAACTGGCGGCAATTGCATTGCGGGTGAAGTTTGCGAGCTCTTGATTTGTCACATCATGACTTTGCGCAACGGCTTTGAAATTCGCATTCATGTACCCCCCAAAGTAGGCGGGGTCATCGGAGTTTATCGTTACGCAGAGACCGCGGCGGAGCAGGTCAACGATATTATGCTGTTCCATTTTTTCAAACACTTTCAATTTGGTATTCGACAATGGGCAGACCGTCAGTGGCATCTTGTTGTTTGCTAACGCATGCAGCAGATTTTCATCATCGGAACAACGCACACCGTGGTCAATTCGGCTCACTTTCAGTAGTTCCAAACTGTCATAGATATTACTCACTGGCCCCTCTTCTCCTGCATGGGCAACCGTGAGAAATCCCTCTTCTAACGCTTTGCGATAAACGCGAGCAAATTTCTCTGGCGGATAGCCGAGCTCTGAAGAATCTAGACCCACACCAACGATCTTATCCTTGTGAGCCAAGGCTTCAAATAGGGTATCAAACGCGCTCTCTTCATCTAAATGACGCAAAAAGCACATGATGATCTGACTGCTAATACCGAGTCGTTCTTCGCCATCTTTCAATGCTCGATGTATGCCATTAATCACGGTATCAAAAGCAATCCCGCGACTGGTATGCGTCTGTGGGTCAAAGAAAATCTCAGTATGAATTACATTATCTTGCTGACAGCGAAGCAAATAAGCCCATGTCAGATCGTAGAAGTCCTGCTCATGGATCAGCACATTGGCACCTTGATAGTAGATATCAAGAAATGACTGTAGGTTGGTAAATTGATACGCAGCACTGACTTCTTGTGGGGTAGTGAAAGGCAGCTCTATGCCATTGCGCTTGGCTAGCTCAAACATCATCTCAGGCTCGAGTGAACCTTCGATATGTAAGTGAAGTTCAACTTTTGGTAGTTGCTCTATAAAGGCGATTTGATTATTCACGCTTGTGTCTCCATTCATTTTGACTGGGTTCCAACAAGCGCTTTTCTCTAGAAAAGTTTCAAGCATACAAAGAGAAAAGCGCTGTGCACTTTACTCTTCGTAATCTGAAATTATCGGTTTCAGGTAGAGACTCCCACACCTTATCAATGGGATTATACGAAGTATCGTTTACCTCACACGAATAAAGTAAAACGATTGCGCATCATTATATTCAACCAAAAGGTCTAATGACAATATCGCGCTTAGAAATAAGTGTAGAAGAAAATCCGCTTAAGAAAGGTAATTTTTCTCAAAGACACCGGGGGGCATCTGCTTGATTTGAAACTCAATCATCTGATTAAAAGCGTCAATCAGCGGCGTAAAGTCTTTTTCTGGTTCAAGGAGAGAAAGAATATGGTAGCCCGCTTCAACCGTTGAAAGGCTGTTGTCACTGGGCGCTTTTCTAATTCGGTAATTACCTTGCAAGTCATCTGGTAAACGTACTAATGGCAATGGGTGCAGGTTTGTCGACAGTTGCCACATCTTGTAGGCCTTTTTCCACGTACCATCGAGCAAAATCACGCGAACCTTTTGCTGATTGGCAACTTGCTCCGCTACCTCATTATGAGTGAGAGCTCCTTCCCCAGGATAAAGTATAAAATGTTGGTATTGCCCATCATTTAATAATTGGTTGAGCTGATCATTGCTAGAAAAATCCTCACCGACAAAGCAAAAACTGTTAGCTAAAGAAAGCTTAAGGATGCGCGCGGTGCCCATTGGCCGATCTGTTTCACTGTGATGTTGTAGGATGACCAACTCAACATTCGATGTTAGGCTTTGTATCCATTGGCAAATACACGCTTTGAGTGATTTACCACATTGAGAACAGTATCGGGACATAGTGTGCGCTTATTTCTTCTATTATTGACAATCAGTCTACTCTGCCTTGGCCTACAATTCGAACCTATAGCCTCATTAGCGGCTTGGCAGCGTCAGCAGATTATTGACGGGCAGTGGTGGCGAATCCTATCAGGAAACTTCACTCACACCAACTTTGCACATTTAGCCATGAATCTCGCTGGACTATGGGTCATTAGCTTCATATTCAAACCCACAGAGAAGTCACTCGCATTACTGCTGATTGCTATTAGCTTAGCGATAGGTGCACTCAACTTCCTCAGCGATATGAATGGCTATGTTGGATTGTCCGGTTTACTACATGGGTTATTTGCCTATTTTGCCTTGCAAGAGAGCCTTAATGGACGCAAAAGCAGTTGGCTACTAGTGATTGGCGTTATTGCCAAAGTCACTTGGGAGCTAACCATGGGGGCATCACACTCGACTGTCGAGCTAATCAATGCGAGAGTGGCCGTCGAGGCTCACCTGTTTGGTATGCTTTCGGGCTTTGTACTCGCTTCGATCGTTCGCTTCTTCCCTAGCCGAAATAAATCAGCGGCATAGATATCAGTAATATACCAACCGCTAGACAATAATTAGGTTGATGTTCATCGATAAAGGGCGCAGAATGGCGCCCTTTTTCATGTAGAACAACTCTACGTGATTCTCCGCTTACACATTACAGAGATCAATTTATGGGTTTTACCTCCTTAGGCCTTTCTGCACCAATCCTCAAAGCAATTGAAGAACAAGGTTATGACACCCCTTCTCCGATTCAGGAACAAGCAATTCCTGCGGTACTTTCAGGGAAAGACGTCATGGCAGCTGCGCAGACAGGTACAGGTAAAACTGCAGGCTTCACTCTACCGATCCTAGAACGTCTTGATAATGGCCAACGTGTAAAAGGCAACCACATCCGTGCGCTTATCTTAACGCCGACTCGTGAGCTGGCTGCCCAGGTTCAAGAAAACGTATTTAAGTACAGCCGTCACCAGAGTCTTACCTCTCAAGTAGTGTTCGGTGGTGTAAAAGTTAACCCACAAATGCTTAAGCTACGTAAAGGCTGTGACGTACTTGTCGCAACTCCGGGCCGTTTGTTGGATCTCTACCAACAAAATGCAGTGAAGTTTGATCAGCTTGAAGTACTGGTTCTAGATGAAGCCGATCGCATGCTAGATATGGGCTTCATCCGTGATATCCGTAAGATCCTCAACGTACTGCCAGCTAAGCGCCAAAACCTACTCTTTTCAGCGACATTCTCAGCAGAGATCCGCGAACTAGCAAAAGGTCTAGTAAACGATCCTGTCGAAGTATCAGTAAACAAAGAGAACTCTACCGCGGTCACCATCGAGCAAAGCATCTACCCTGCAGACAAACGCAAAAAAGCGCCAATGCTGGTTAAGCTGATTAAAGATGGTAACTGGAAGCAGACACTTGTTTTCTGTCGTACTAAGCATGGTGCAAATCGCCTAGCTTTCTTCCTTAATAAAGAAGGCATTACCGCTGCACCAATTCATGGTAATAAGAGCCAAGGTGCTCGTACTCGTGCATTGGCAGATTTTAAATCGGGTGATGTTCGCGTGTTAGTCGCAACAGATATCGCTGCACGTGGTATCGATATTCCTCAGCTTCCTCAAGTGGTTAACTACGAGCTACCACATGTGTCAGAAGATTACGTTCACCGCATTGGACGTACTGGCCGCGCCGGTGAAGTGGGTAGAGCAATTTCACTGGTTGAAGCAGATGAAGCAGGTGAGCTATTTGGTATCGAGCGCCTAATTCAACAGGTGCTGCCACGTATCGAGCTAGAAGGCTTTAAGCCAGTTAATGAATTGCCAGAATCTCGACTAGATACTCGTCCGATCAAGCCAAAGAAACCGAAGAAGCCGAAAAAACCTAGCCAGCCAAAAGCAGAACATGCTGATGGCCAACGCTCTGGCGATAATGCGCGCGGTAACAAACCCGCTAGCAAAAACAAACGTCACTTTGGTCACAATAAGCCAAATGGTGAAAACCGTGGTAACGGCGGTAATGGTGGTAATGGCGGCCAAGCGAAACGCAAGCCTGCTGGTGGAAAGCCAAACAGCAACAACGGTGGCAATGGCCAGCAACGCCGTAAGCCAGCGAACCGCAAACCAAGCGGTCAAGCTAAAGCTCAATAAGCCTTGAAGTTAAAAACGCTCCTTACACAGGAGCGTTTTTTTTATTGAGTGTTTAACGATATTAATCTCTTAACGAAAAAAGCCCTCGTGACTAGCGAGGGCTTTTTATTAGTAACTTTTCAGAAGGGGGAATCTGATTATCAGTACTTATTCAGAATGTTCGCAATACTTGCTTCGTTATCAGCAGCAATGATTGCTTCAATATCTTCATCATTCTGGAACAGCTCTGACAGTGCAACGATAGTCTGAATATGGCTATCAGAATCCAGTGCAGCCAGAGTGACTGAGAAGAACACATCACCATTATCTTCCGACTCTAAATCCACACCATTCTTAAACACTGTGATTTGTAGCGCCGCTTCATTTACCCCATCTTCAGGCCTTGCATGTGGCATCGCAATCTTAGGCGCTAGCACATAGTATGCACCGATTTCTTTGTGCTTTTGCTTGATAGCCTCTAGATATGTCGTTTCTACCTTACCCTGCTCAACAAGCTTTGAGCAGGTAATCTCTAGTGCGGCATCTACCGTTAGGTTCTGTTCGTTGGAGATAACAATATTGTCGCCAATTAGATTCATAATGCTCATGATACTAACCACCCTAGAAGTAGACCTACTACACCGAAGTCAAAATCAGCAAATGTTGTTGCTTCAAGACCTAGCCCGCCCAGTACAGGAAGAAGTAGCATAGGTAGGAATGAGATACATAGGCCCTGAGTAAATGCACCTAGCACTGCACCACGCAGACCGCCCGTTGCGTTACCGTAAACACCGGCTGCACCACCAACGAAAAAGTGTGGTACTACACCCGCTACGATAATTGTCCAATCAAACATACCTTGGATACCCATCGCTACTAAACCAGCCGCGAATGAAGATAGGAAGCCGATAAGGACTGCGTTTGGCGCCACTGGGAATACCATAGGGCAATCTAGAGCAGGTTTTGCACCCGGTACTAGCTTGTCAGAGATACCTTTAAACGCAGGAACGATTTCCGCGATCAGCATCTTCACACCTTGCAGAACGATGTAGACACCACCTGCAAACGTCAGTGATTGCATAAAGGTAAACACAACCCAGTTTTGACCGCCAGAGACTGTTTCTACAAAGTCGCCACCAGCAAAGATTGAAGCAAACAGGAAGAAGATAGCCATTGTCGTCGCAACGGCTACTGGTGTGTCACGTAAGAACATTAAGCTCTTAGGTACATTGATATCTTCAGTTGTCTTTGACGTGTCACCAAACTTGCTACCAATAAAGCCTGCAACTAGGTAAGAGAAAGTCGAAAAGTGACCCATTGCTAGCTGATCTGTACCCATCACTTTCTCAGTATATTTCTGAGCAAGTGCTGGCATGATAACCATAAGAGATCCAACAATCACTGAACCCATTGCCACTAATGCTGTGCCCGTAATACCTGCTGTAGATAGGATTACAGCAACCAGCATAGACATGAACATAGTGTGGTGACCAGTTAAGAAAATATACTTAAGCGGAGTAAAGCGCGCTAAAAGAATATTAACCACAAAGGCAAAGAACATAATTAGTGCCATTTCATAACCAAACGCTTCTTGTGCTAAAGCAACAATCGCTTCGTTATTTGGAATAACACCACTGACACCAAATGCTTCTGTAAATACCGTTGAGAAGTTATTTAGTGCGCCAACTAACGCACCTGCACCAAATCCTAAAATTAGGAAACCCATTACGGTTTTAATCGTGCCCTTTAAAATAGTTGAAATATCTGCTTTCTGAGCAATTAAACCGACAAAAGCAATTAACCCCACCATTATTGCTGGCTCTTTTAATAAGCCAAGCATAAATTCAAAGAAGTTAGCCATATATTATCCCCTTACATAAATGCTTTTAATTGCTCTTCAATTGAAGCTTTATCGAAAATATTTGTTAGGCTAACAATATTTGTTTTACCTGCTTCAGAAAGTTGGTTTGCTACATCTGTTGCTGCCACCCAGATATCCGCGTTGCTTGACGCAGCAGAAGATAAATCCTCATGATCAACCTCTGCTTCTAGACCAATTTTTCCTGCTACTTCTTTCACTGCCATCTCCATCATTAGAGATGTACCAAGACCGTTTCCACAAACAACCATAATTTTTTTCATAATATTTTCTCTGTAAGGTTTTATTAGGAAGATAAATTAACTTCCGTCTATTTGTTGATAAGAATAATATCCAAATCACACCAAAACAGAATAGATCACCATCACAAAATCAAAATGACCTTGTGACGCAGATCTCGATAATGGGCAACTAAAATGCACAAAAGGTCATCAATCACCCTTTCGGAGTAGTGGATAATTTTATGTATTTTAGTTGCAATGAAGGAGGGAATAGAAAAATGTGAAGTTAGAGTATGAACCCTGTTCACTATACAAGGAAAAGGTGTATTTTACTTACCGTAGTCTGTCAGCATCTTTTTAAGCAGGCTATTTACATCTTTGGTTTTCTTATTGCGTTTAGTTAATGCGCTAAGTGACGTTGGCAGTTCAGGTGCTTCTTTTTCACCATCAAGCTCATCAACTTTATCCTTTAATTTCTGCACGGCAGGCAGCAACATTCGGATCTCTTCACCCTCTTCATTTTCTAAAACAACAATATTTTCCGACTCAACTTGGATGATGGTTAATATACCGTGTTTAATAGATTCAACTTTCTCCCCTACCATAGAGGATTGGGGTGGAACGGAGCGATCAGAAACTTGACCACTACGCAATTTTGCCGCAGTAATGGCGCGGATGTTTCCAGTATTTTCAAAAGCAACAATCACAGTGTGCGTATTATAGTATTCAATCACTGTGACATAACCGTGCTTTTTCGTCTCAAACCTCGCACCAATTTGCATATCATGTGGGGCTTCGAGTTTTTTTATTAACATCCAGTGTACCTGGTACTTCTTATACTATCCGACATATTGTAAGTATATACGTTCATTTATCCTTAATAAATGGCAATATTTTTATTTATTCTTTCAACCGTTATCCCCATTGGTATAGTGACTCAGCGCCTGAAAAGAAAAACCTACCAGTTCAAAGAACTGATAGGTTAAATTTTCCCTAACATTAGCTAAATGCAGAGATTGAACATCTAGAGCACATGGTGCAGCGATGGGGATCGCCTGACTGGTTGCTCAACCATGTTAAGAAAGGAATCAATCCAATGTAGGATCAGAGCCGAGTCTTGTGGCTTATTCAGTTGTCTGAAGGCATCTTCTGCATGAGCACTACCAATAATCTCACGTCGTTTTTCAACCAATTTGCCAGTAAACTCACTACTAAACTCTGGGTGTCCTTGTACCGTGAAAATGTGATTATCTTTGGCTAGCATGAAGTTAGGACAAAAGTCATTGCCAGCAATAACCTTCATTCCCTTTGGAACAGTGACAACTTGATCTTGGTGGCTGACCAGCATCCTCACGCTATCCATTGGTAGGTTCATCCACTTTTTCTGTACGCTGACATTCGCCGTATAACTGCCCAGCCCCCAGCCTTTTTCAGACTTCATCACTGTGCCACCTAACGCTCTGGCGATAATCTGATGACCGAAGCAAATGCCCACTAAAGGCCGCCTAATCGCTTCGCAGCGACGTATCCAGCTAACCAGCTCAACAATCCAAGGATCATTATCATAGGCGTTATGGACACTACCGGTGATAATAAACCCAACGCACTGATCCAAACACGGCAATTCACCTCGTGTGGCATCATAATCAACGAACTCCAATTGGTTATTCACTTCATAGAGCGATGCCGCAATCATGTCGAAGTACTGTCCATGGTAGCTCGCTAACGATGGGTCCACGTGCCCGCAAGTAATGATTCCTATCTTCATTGTTCACCTATTTCATTGTTGGCATAACAAATTCACTTTCCCTTTGACCTTTTGGCCAACGCGCCGTCACGGTCTTCATACGAGTATAGAAACGTACGCCATCATTACCATGGACATTCAATGGGCCAAAGATTGAACGTTTCCAACCACCAAAGCTATGAAATGCCATAGGTACTGGAATTGGAACGTTGACACCAACCATGCCAATTTCTATTTGTTCAGCAAAGTTGCGTGCCGTATCCCCATCACGAGTAAAGATAGCAGTTCCGTTGCCAAATTCATGTTCATTAATCATGTTGACTGCATGCTGATAGTCATCAGCTCGCACGACAGAAAGCACCGGCCCAAAGATCTCTTCTTTATAAATTGTCATGTCTTCGGTTACGTTATCAAACAGAGTACCACCGACAAAGTAACCCGGAGCGCCCGCATTAAAATTACGTCCATCGACGACCAGTTTGGCACCTTGTTCAACACCAGACTGAATGTAATCAAGCACTTTGTTCTTGTGAGGTTCACTAACCAGTGGGCCCATTTCATTTTCAGGCGTCACACCCAACCCTGGCCCAACACGTAATGCCTCGACTTTCTGTTTAAGCTTTTCAACTAATCGGTCCGCGGTTTCTTCTCCGACAGCGACGGCAACTGAAATCGCCATACAGCGCTCACCCGCCGCACCATATGCCGCGCCCATAATCGCGTTTACTGCTCCATCAAGGTCGGCATCCGGCATCACAACTAGGTGGTTCTTCGCACCGCCTAATGCCTGCACTCGCTTACCGTTAGCACTGCCTTTAGCATAAATCGCTTCAGCAATTGGCGTAGAACCAACAAAGCTCACCGCAGCGACATCTGGTGACTCTAGCAACGCATCAACCACTTCTTTGTCACCTTGCACCACATTGAAGACGCCATCCGGAAGACCCGCTTGCTTCAGTAGTTTCGCCAGTACCAAAGCAGCACTTGGATCTTTCTCTGACGGTTTAAGAATGAAGCTGTTACCACATGCCAAAGAGACTGGAATCATCCACAGCGGAACCATCACCGGGAAGTTAAATGGCGTAATACCGACACACACACCAACAGGCTGCATCATTGAATAGCTGTCAATTTCGCGCCCCACATTGAGGGAGTGCTCACCTTTTAGCAGATGTGGAATACCGCAAGAGAACTCGACCACTTCAAGGCCACGAGTCAGTTCGCCTAACGCGTCACTGTGCACTTTACCGTGCTCTTCAGTGATCAAAGTCGCGAGATCATCCGCGTTCTCTTCCAGTAGCTGTTTAAACTTGAACATAACGCGTGCACGTTGTAGCGGCGGTGTCGCCTGCCACGCTGCCTGAGCATTTTTGGCTACCTGTACAACCTCTTCTGCTTCCTGTGCACTTGATAGCTGTACTTGACCACGTCGCTCACCAGTCGCGGGATTAAACAGGTCCGCGCTACGAGAACTTGTACTTTCAACTACCGATCCATTTATAAAGTTTGAAACCAAAATCGACATAATTATTCCTTGTATTCAATCGTGCTCAGCACATCACTTAAAATATTAAACAGTTCATCAATATGGTGTTTTTCAAGAATGAGTGGTGGTGACAAGGCAATAATGTCGCCAGTGACACGTATCAGTGCCCCTTTCTCATAACAGGCTTGGAAAACTTGGAAAGCTCGAGAACCCGGCTTACCGGCAATACTCGATAACTCAATACCTGCCACCAGTCCATAGTTTCGCAGGTCAATAACATGCGGCAGCCCTTTAAGACTGTGTACTGCGTCTTCCCAATATTGCGAAAGGTCAGAAGCACGTGTATACAAGCTCTCTTGACGATAGATATTGAGAGTGGCTAATCCCGCTGCCGCTGCCACAGGGTGGCCTGAGTAGGTATAGCCGTGAAACAATTCGATCGCCTGACTCTCTGGACTGACCATCGCATCGTGGATCTCATCACTAACAAACACCGCTCCCATCGGGATCGCACCATTGGTGAGTCCTTTGGCACTGGTAATGATGTCTGGAATAACATCAAATTCTTGCGCGGCAAATGGGCTGCCAAGGCGTCCAAAACCGGTAATGACCTCATCAAAGATCAGCAAAATACCGTGCTGAGTACAGATTTCTCTTAACTTCTTCAGGTAACCTTTTGGTGGCAGAATGACCCCTGTCGATCCTGCGATAGGTTCAACAATCACCGCGGCGATGTTGCTCGCATCATGCAGAGTGACGATGTTTTGCAAACTTTCTGCCCAACCAGGATCATAATCTGGTAGACCACGGCTAAAACCACTGTGTTCAATACTGAGAGTGTGAGGAAGATGATCTACCCCAGTCAGAAGGCTACCGAAGGTTTTACGGTTGTTGACAATACCACCGACCGAAATACCGCCAAATCCTACTCCGTGGTAGCCTCTTTCTCGACCAATCAGGCGAGTGCGAGTTCCCTGTCCAATCGTGCGTTGATACGCCAGCGCAATCTTCAGCGCAGTATCAACGGACTCAGACCCTGAGTTAGTAAAAAAGACTTTATTCAGTCCTGCTGGGGCAATTTCCGCCAGCTCTTCAGCAAACTGAAATGGTAGAGGGTGACCCATTTGAAATGTCGGCGCAAAATCTAGGTTATGGATTTGCTGGCTCACAGCTTCGCTGATCTCTCTGCGTCCATGGCCTGCGTTGCAACACCATAGTCCTGCCGTACCATCGAGCACCTGACGGTTGTCATCTGTGCGATAGTACATTCCTTCGGCTGAAACCATCATTCTTGGTGATTGCTTGAACTGCGAATTAGCGGTAAACGGCATCCAAAATGCGTCTAGGTTGCTTGTGTTTTCGAGATCCTGCATGTGCATTTCCTCAATCAATGACTAAGACGTTGTTGTCTGTGATATCAATTAAAGCGTTTCTTTTAATAAACGCCTAACCATTTTGTTAAAATTGTGTTATAAAATATTTAACAAAAACGACTATAGCTCGGAAATTTTCGCCATGCAATGTTTAAATTTTAAACATTACGGGTCAAAAGTGATGAAATAAACACCTATCCGTGTTTAATTTACTAATCACCGATGTATTTTGAGGATTCACATCATGGATACGGCAATTGGCACTCGTTTTAAAGCACTTCGTGAGAAAGCAGGACTCTCTCAGCGAGAGCTCGCTAAACGTGCAGGGGTAACAAATGGCTTTATTTCTCAGATAGAAAATAACGCGGTCAGCCCCTCAGTGGCCTCTTTAAGCAAATTACTTAGCAAAATACCAACTTCGATGGCCGAGTTTTTTGCCATTGACGACCCACAACCAGAGCAGTTCTACACACGAAAGGAGGAGCAGCCAGAGATTGGACAAGGAGAGATCAGTTATCGTCAGGTTGGTCATTTTCATGGCGACCGGCATATCGGTATGCTGCGAGAAACCCTCAAGCCTGATGCCGATACGGGCGAAGAAATGCTCACGCATGAAGGCCAAGAGTGCGGTGTTGTCGTTCAAGGCCAACTTGAACTTACCGTCGATCTCCATACCGTTACACTCCATGTTGGGGATGGTTATTACTTTGATAGTACCCGCCCTCACCGTTTTAGAAACACGGCTGAAGAAGAGTGCGTCATCATAAGCGCAAATTCACCAGCAAGCTTTTAAGGATTAAGGCACAACTATGGATACTATGTACTGGCAGAACAAAGCAGAGACGATTAAGTTTTCAACACAAGCGTTTATTAATGGGCAATTGCAAGACGCAAACAGTGGCGAAACATTTGAGATCATTAACCCTGCAACTGGCCGTGTTCTCGCGTCTGTTGCGCGATGCGCTCAGCAAGATGTTGATCTTGCCGTATCAGTCGCGCGCCAAACCTTTGAAAGTCGTATTTGGGCAGGTTTACCCCCCTCGGAACGAAAGGCCATTCTTCTTAACTACGCCAAAGTGCTCGATGAGCACAAGGAGCAGTTTGCGGTATTAGAATCACTCGACATGGGTAAGCCAATCGGAGATGCGATGGGCTATGATGCGCCCGCGACAGCGCGCTGTATTGCGTGGAATGCAGAAGCGATTGATAAGATCTATGACGAAGTTGCGCCAGTGACAGAGGGAGCTTTAGCACTGGTCACCAGAGAAGCTCTTGGCGTAGTGGCCGCGATTGTCCCTTGGAACTTCCCAACTGTCATGGCTGCATGGAAAATCGGCCCTGCGCTTGCGACTGGTAACTCGGTGATCATTAAGCCATCAGAGAAATCTCCACTCACGGCGATTTTACTGGCCGAATTAGCCAAGAAAGCGGGTATCCCAGATGGTGTGTTACAGGTTCTACCCGGCTTTGGTCACGAAGCAGGGCAAGCGTTAGCACTGCATAACGACGTTGACTGTATTACCTTTACAGGCTCAACTGCGGTAGGTAAAAAACTGCTCTCTTTTGCCGGCGAGTCTAACCTTAAACGCGCCTTTATGGAATGTGGCGGCAAAAGCCCTCATATCGTTAACCATGATGTTAAGGATATTGATAAAGCCGCAGCGACCGCGGTTTCAGCCATCTGTTATAACCAAGGCGAAGTGTGTACTGCGGGCTCTCGGTTACTGGTTCACTCTTCGATCAAAGATCAGTTTATCGAAAAGCTGCTAGACAAGGTTAAGAACTGGCAGCCAGGTGATCCTCTCGCGTCAGATACGCGCGTTGGTGCGATTGTTGATGAAGCTCAGTTTAAGCGCGTTCTTGATTACGTTGAGATAGGTCGACAGGAAGGCGCTAAGCTCATCTGCGGCGGTCAACCAGTACGTCAAGAGACGGGCGGCTACTTTATACAGCCAGCAATTTTTACTGAAGTCACTCGTGAGATGCGTATTTTCCAAGAAGAAATTTTCGGTCCAGTACTCTGTGTCTCGACATTTGACACCATCGAAGAGGCAATTGAACTGGCGAATGACAGTGACTACGGTTTAGCTGCCGGGATTTGGACAGCGGATATTTCAACCGCTGTACGCTGCTCACGCGCGCTACGTGCTGGCACAGTGTTCGTCAATAACTGGGATGGCGGCGACATGACCATGCCATTTGGCGGCTATAAACAAAGTGGTAATGGACGCGATAAGTCATTGCACGCACTCGATAAATACACCGAAATGAAATCAACATGGATTGAGTTAGATTAAGCTCGCTCACCCGTAAAACGACACATCCCGTGGTACCTTGTTTATAAGGTGTCACGGGACATAAATAGGTAGTTAGGTAGTTAGGTAGTTAGTTAAATAGATAAGTACTTCACGCCAGGCTGCCATCACCAACAGGGCGCAAAAGTTTAAAACGTCGGCGGTGTCGCAGCACTAATCAACTCACACTCGACTTTACCTTTATTTCTGAAGCGGTGCGGCTTTCTGGTTTCAAAGTAATATGAATCACCCGCTTTAAGCACCTGAGTCTTGCTCCCGACGGTGATTTCAATTTCACCGCGGATCACCACACCACCTTCTTCACCTTCGTGCTGCAGAAAATCCGGACCGGTATCTGAACCCGGCGGATAGAATTCACGTAAAATGGCTAGCTGCCTACCTTCACGCTTAGCGCCAACAAGTAGCATCTTTATCTTGCCATCGCCGAGATCCGCCATTTGATCGACCGTAAAAAAGATGTCGTCTTTCGCCTCGACTTCAAGCGTAAAAAACTCACCCATAGAGATTGGAATGGCATCGAGGATTTTCTTCAGTGAACCCACCGATGGATTGACGAGGTTCTGCTCGATTTGAGAAATCATTGAGTTAGTGACACCACTGCGCTTAGCCAATTCTCTCTGAGACAGCCCGCGCATCGTTCTGATTGTTTTCAGTTGTTTCCCAACATCCATGGCCTATCCTCTGAAAGTTATTGCAACACTAATAACACAAATTGATTATCATTACGCAAAATTAAGCCAACAATTATAAATAAAGGTGATGACATAGCAAGCTATACCATCACCTTCAATGATGTTATTCGTCAGCAAGTTTCATTTCCAGTTGCCGACGCTTTTCCGCTTTGGCCATCACCCACCAAGCGATAAAGGTCGCACAGGCTACCGCCAAGATAATCAACGTTGCTAGTGCATTGATTTTGGGGCTAACCCCCAACCGCACGCTGGAGAACACCACCATCGGTAATGTCGTCGCACTTGGCCCAGAGACAAAGCTCGCTATCACTAGATCATCAAGAGAGAGTGTAAACGCCAGTAGCCAGCCAGCTAGAATCGCTGGAGCAATCGTCGGTAAGGTAATTTGGAAGAACACTTTCCACGGTGGCGCACCCAAGTCCATCGCCGCTTCCTCAATCGAGCGATCGACCTCTTGAAGGCGAGAGCTGACGACAACTGTTACATAAGCTGTACAGAAAGTCACATGGGCTATCCAGATGGTCAACATACCCCGCTGCGAAAAAATATCGAACACTTGTCCGAGTGCTATAAACAGCAGCAGCAATGACAAGCCCGTAATCACTTCCGGCATCACCAGTGGTGCAGTGATCATAAAGGCAAAGCCGGTTTCACCACGGAATTTGCCAAATCGATTCAAGACAAATGCCGCGATGGTGCCGAGAACAACCGCAGCACTGGCCGACAGGAAGCCGATTAACAAACTCAGCTTAACCCCGCCCATCAGCAGATCGTCTTCTAACAGCTCAAAGTACCACTTAATAGAGAAACCAGACCATACCGTTACCAATCTGTTCTCATTAAATGAATAGATAATAAGAATCATAATGGGTAGGTATAGAAACGTTAGACCCGCCGCGAGTATTGCCCACTTCCATTTGGTTTTGTATACAGGTATTGCGTCCATTAGCTCGCCTCCAACTCACGTTTTTGATAGCGGTGGAACCACAGTATCGGAATCATTAACAGTAACAGCATCACAATGGCGACAGCGGAAGCCACAGGCCAATCTCGATTATTGAAGAACTCTTGCCATAGGACTTTACCTATCAATATTGAATCCGGTCCGCCAAGCAGTTCCGGAATGACGAACTCTCCCACCGCTGGAATGAACACCAGCATCGAACCCGCAATGATTCCAGCTCTGGTCAGAGGTACTAGAATGCTAAATAGCGTGGTCACAGGCTTAGCCCCAAGATCGCTCGATGCTTCAATTAATGAGTAGTCCACTCGCATCAAGGCGGTATAGATAGGCAGCACCATAAAAGGAAGGTAGGTATATACAATGCCAATATAGACCGCAACATCGGTATGGAGGATCTTCAAAGGCTCGTCAATCGCATCCAATGACATCAACATATTGTTCAGCAAACCATTGTTTTTCAAAATGCCAATCCAGGCATAGACACGAATCAAGAAGCTGGTCCATGACGGCAAGATGATGAGCATTAAAAGAACATTTCGCGTCGCAGGATTTGAGTGAACAATCGCCCAAGCAATCGGAAAGCCAATCAGCAAACATAGCAGCGTCGAGACCAAAGCGATACGAATGGATTGTAGATAAGAAGAGATATAGAGATCATCTTCAACCAGATATTGGTAGTTGCCGATATTGAGCAGCAACTGTATTTGCTGCTCGGCATAACTCCACAGTTCACTATAGGGTGGAATGGCAATCTGTGCTTCTGCAAAACTGATTTTGAAAACAATTAAGAACGGGAGTAAGAAAAACAGTAACAACCACCCATAGGGGACCGATAGTAATAAACACTTTGGCGTGGGAACAACACGCCAGAAGTTGAGTTTGGCATGAGTTTTCATATCTTAAGCACCACACTACTTTCCATTTCCCAACAAAGATTGACTCTTTGTTCCCATGTCGGCATGTCCTTGCGGTGTCGGCTGGTGTTTTGCAGTGTTGCTGTCACTAATTTACCGCTGTCTAATCGCACATGATAGATAGATTGATTGCCCATATAAGCGATGTCTTCAACCACACCTGAACAGAAGTTCTCAGCATTGGATGCGTGTTCGCAGAGCATCATTTTCTCTGGTCGTATCGCGATATAAACCGGAATACCCGGCGCACCGGAAACGCCATGTGCAATTTGAATTGGTGTAGCAAGGTCTGGCGTCGCAATGGTGGCACTATCTTTATTATTGGTCGCTAGGACACCTTCAAACACATTAACTGAGCCGATAAATCTTGCGGTGTATCTTGAGTTCGGGTGTTCATAAATCGCTTCAGGCGAGCCGATCTGAACAAACTGGCCTTTATTCATGATCGCAATGCGACTTGCCATCGTCATCGCTTCTTCTTGGTCGTGCGTTACCATCACACATGTCACGCCAACACTTTCAAGAATGTCGACCACCTCAAGTTGCATTTTCTCTCTTAAGTTCTTGTCCAATGCCCCCATCGGCTCATCAAGAAGCAGTAATTTAGGTTTCTTGGCTAGACTACGAGCCAGCGCAACCCGTTGTTTTTGTCCACCAGACAGTTGATGAGGTTTACGCTTGGCGTAGTCAGACATTCTAACTAACTCCAACATCTGCTTTACGGTCGCATCAATCTCTTTCGCCGGCATGCCATCTTGCTTTAATCCATAAGCAATATTCTTTGCCACCGTCATGTGAGGAAACAGTGCGTAGGATTGAAACATCATATTTACTGGACGGCGATAAGGTGGAATATTGGCTAGGTCTTCTCCGTCGAGTAGAATTTGCCCTTCCGTTGGCTGTTCAAAACCCGCTAACATTCTCAGCAACGTCGATTTACCGCACCCAGAAGCTCCCAATAAAGCAAACAGTTCCCCTTGATTAATGGTCAGATCAACATTATCTACCGCAACATGGCCGCCAAAGTCCTTGGTCAAACCGCGAATCTCAAGCAGAGGTTTCGGCGGCTCAGGTTCAATTTGGCTATGAGCTAAATCGGTTTCAATAGACATCACACTCATATCATTCTCCCTACAACGGCGAGCCCATTGAGAGCTCGCCTTACAACTTAGTTTTTAATAAAGTCAGTCCACGTACGGGTTATTGTGCGTGAAACTTTATGCGGCAACATTTTCGAGCTATATAATTTCTCTTGTGCCTCAGGCGTAGGGTAGATGCCTGGATCGTCTAGGATTTCCTGATCGATAAACTCACGCGATGGTAAGTTAGGGTTTGCGTACCAAACATAGTTACTCACTTCAGCAATGACTTCTGGACGCATTAGGAAGTTGATAAACAGGTGAGCGTTTTCTGGGTGTTTCGCTTCTTTCGGAATCGCCATCAAATCAAACCACGCAAGTGCGCCTTCTTTCGGAATTGAGTAGGCAATTTCTACCCCATTATCCGCTTCAGCTGCACGATCGGCCGCCTGAAGAACATCACCAGACCAACCGATAGCAACACAGATGTCACCATTAGCTAAGTCATTGATATATTGTGAAGAATGAAAGTAAGTCACGTAAGGACGAACTTGCTTAAGTAACGCAAGGGCATCCTGTTTGTAATCACTGGTTTTAGTACTATTTGGATCTTTACCCAAATAGTTAAGTGAAGCCGCCATAATCTCAGACGGAGCGTTCAAGAAACCCACACCACACTGAGCGAGCTTTTCCATATTCTCCGGCTTGAAGACCAGCTCCCAACTGTCGACTGGCGCGTCCTTACCAAGAACTGCTGCTACTTTTTCGACGTTATAACCAATACCCGTCGTGCCCCATAGATATGGAATCGAGTAATCGTTATTCGGATCAACGGTATCAGCCAGAATCGACATCAACTTAGGGTCTAAGTTTTTGTAGTTACTTAGCTTAGCTTTGTCTAGCTTCTGGAAAGCCCCCGCTTTGGCCTGACGTCCTAAAAAGTCGTTACTCGGTACAACAATATCAAACCCAGTATTGCCCGAGAGAATTTTTGCTTCTAACACTTCGTTAGAATCAAAAACATCGTATACGACCTTAATGCCTGTCTCTTGTTCAAACTTCGCTATCGTGTCTTCTGCGATATAATCTGACCAGTTATAAACGTTAAGAACTTTCTCTTCGCCTGCGTGCACCACTGAAGGTACAACAGCGATCGCTGCGCCTAACGCTATGCCGATATATGCTTTTAGTTTAACCATTTGGATCTCCGTTCCTCTTGCTTGTTGCTCGTGTACGTGACCGACTAAGACTTGACGTCCGCCAATGTGTTATCTAATGCTTGTTTCGCTTTAGTGACTAATTGATCGATTTCATCCTTGCTGATAATCAGTGGTGGCGAACAGATCATCGAATCTCCCACCGCTCGTAATACAACGCCTGCATTAAAACAGTGCTCTCGACAACGCGTGCCCACATCGAGGTCTTTGTCAAAGCGCTGATTGGTTTGCTTGTCTGCGACCAGTTCAATCGCGCCAACTAAGCCTTTGCAACGTGCTTGACCGACTAATGGATGATCCGCCAGCTCGCCCCAACGCTGCGCAAAGTATGGAGCAATCTCCTCACGCACTTGATTGACGACATTAAGTCGCTGCATTTCTTTGATGTTGGCAATAGCTACCGCACACGCCGCCGGATGGCCTGAATAAGTGAAGCCATGCGCAAACTCGGTATCGGCATCGGTCAACACTTTGGCTACATGATCTCGAACCATCACCCCGCCTAACGGTAGGTATCCAGACGTAATGCCTTTCGCCATACACATCAGATCAGGTTTAATGTTAAAGGCTTGGCTAGCGAACCATTCTCCAGTACGACCAAAACCACAGATCACTTCATCGACAATCAATAAGATTTCGTACTTATCACAAATTCTTTGGATTTCTGGCCAGTAACTGTCTGGTGGAATGATCACGCCACCCGCACCTTGAATCGGTTCTGCGATAAATGCTGCGACGTTGTCTTCCCCTAGCTCGAGGATTTTCGCTTCAAGCTGACGAGCTCGCTCTAAACCAAATTCATTGACGTCTTGTCCTTGGCCCTCACCAAAGTGGTATGGCTGATCAATATGAACAATATTTGGTAGCGGTAGACCGCCTTGTGCATGCATAAACTTCATACCACCTAGACTTGCACCCGCCATGGTACTGCCGTGGTAAGCGTTGTGACGACTGATCACCGTTTGCTTACTCGCTTTCCCTTTGCTCGCCCAGTAGTGACGCACCATACGCAGCACTGTGTCATTACACTCAGAGCCAGAACCGGTGAAGAAAACGTGGTTCATCCCTTCTGGTGTAATTTCTGCTAGTAGCGTCGATAGTTCGACTGCCGGTGGATGAGTGGTTTGGAAGAACAGATTGTAATAAGGCAATTGCTTGAGCTGCTCTGTTGCTGCATCAATCAGTGGTTGGCTACTGTAGCCAAGGTTGACACACCATAGCCCCGCCATACCATCAAGAATTTTATTACCATCCTCATCGTAAATATAAACGCCCTCAGCTTTAGTAATAATGCGAGAACCCTTAGCATTTAGTGACTTAAAGTTAGTAAATGGGTGCAGACAATGTGCACTATCTTGTTCAATCCATGTAGACATAGTTAACTCTCATCTTGATCAGATATCGAAATAAACTTGGCAAACTGACTGCCTGACTAGCTCGCCTTACATCAGGTCAATTGGCTATAGTGCCAAATGACTCAAGTCGTGATTTATACGTTCAGTAATAGGAACTCACGCTCCCAAGAACTGATCACTTGGAAAAATGTTTTATACTCTTTGCGCTTGATAGCCACATAAGCAGAGACAAAACGGTCACCTAATATCTCGCGCAGCTCATCACTCTGCTCAAGTAATACCAAGGCATCTTCAAGTGTGTGTGGTAACGAGTACGGTTCTGTCGTCATATCACCAGTGCTTTTAGCCGTTGGTGTGAGTTTCTCTTTCATGCCTAAGTAACCACACGCGAGAGTCAGTGCCATGGCCAAATATGGGTTGGCATCTGCGCCGGCATAACGGTTTTCAATACGTCGCGAACCTTTGTCCGAAATGGGTACACGTAAACCTACGGTGCGGTTATCTTCCCCCCAAGCAACATTGGTTGGTGCCGATTCACCAAATACCAGGCGGCGGTAAGAGTTGACGTTAGGAGCAAAGAAAGAAATCGCGGCTGGAGTATACTTCTGCATCCCGGCGATATAGTTGAGGAAGAGTTCGCTGTTTGAGCCATCTTCATCAGCGAACAGGTTTTTACCATTGTCATCAACCAAGCTTTGGTGAATGTGCATCGCACTGCCTGGTTCGTCTTCCATCGGCTTGGCCATAAAGGTTGCGTAAACATCATGTTTAAGTGCCGCTTCACGAACCGTGCGTTTAAATAGAAACACTTGATCGGCTCTGTCGAGTGGTTCGCCGTGATCGAAGTTCAACTCCATCTGAGCAGCACCCGATTCGTGAACCAGAGTATCTACATCCAGTTCTTGCGCTTCACAATAGTCGTACATATCTTCGAAGATAGGGTCAAACTCGTTAACCGCATCGATACTGAATGACTGACGCGCAGTTTCTGGGCGACCATTACGGCCAATTGGCGGCTCTAATGGGTAATCCCAATCGAGGTTTTTCTTCACCAAAAAGAATTCTAGTTCTGGCGCCACAATCGGGTTCCAGCCTTCTTTTTTGTAGAGATCTAATACGCGGCGCAGCACAGCTCGTGGTGAGATATCGACCGGATCACCCTCCACTGTGTAACAGTCATGAATGACCTGCGCCGTCGGCTCTTTAGTCCAAGGAACAAAACGAATCGTATTTGGGTCCGGTTCCAGAAGCATGTCTTTCTCTGTTAGGTCAATCATGCTTTCATCATCGGGCCAGTCACCAGTCACTGTTTGGAAAAAAACCGCTTCGGGAAGGCGCATACCTCCCTCTCGAAGAAACTTTTTAGCAGGCATTATCTTGCCTCGCGCATTACCGGTAATGTCTGGGATCAGGCATTCAACCTCAGTAATCCTATTACTCTCAATCCACTTAGTTATCTTTTCCATGAATACTTCACCTATTGTTTGGCGACAAATTTGTCAGCGACTTGAAATAGGATTGACCTTGAACTGGTTAATTGTCAACCACAATTGTTAATTATTTTGATAATTTGATACATGTATTTTACAAATAATTAACAATAGTGTTGTGTTTTACTAAACGTTATGTAAGGTTAATACCGTGCGTTGGATGTTTTTTCATCACTATGAGTAGGATTGTTATCGGCAAAAATATGGCTAACGTGTGGCTCAACACACGAAGGAAGGAAAGTAAGGACGCACTTGCACATCCCCCATAAACGGTAATCAACTGAAGGAAACGAATAAACAATGAACGAGCTAGTCAAACAAACTATCACCACCCCACAAGAGGCACGCTCCGTTCACGGAACTGCTGGCATGGTAAAGCAGTTCATCAGTGCGAATCCTCTTGTCACCACAGTCGACCTGATGCTGTTTGATATTAACGGAGTTATCCGTGGTAAAAGGGTCAACGCTTCGCAACTGGATAAAATCTCAGAGCAAGGGATATGCTTACCCGCGTCTGTTTTTGCATTAGATATTTGCGGCGAAACCGTCGAAGAAACAGGTTTAGGGTTCGAACAGGGAGATGGCGATAGACTATGTATGCTAGTCGACCATTCATTACAGCTCACTCCTTGGCTTGAAAACAGCGCGCAGGCAATTGTCACCATGTATGAGCCGGACAGCCAACAACCGTTCTTTGCCGATCCGCGCCATGTTCTACAAGGACAATTAGACAAATTTGCTCAGCGTGACTTAACACCGTGTGTTGCCATTGAACTCGAGTTCTACCTGCAAGATTTAAAACCGGATGCAGATGGTCAGCCCCAGCCACCAATCATGCCACTCAGTGGTGAGCGAATGACCCAGACTCAGGTCTATTCGCTCGACGAGCTGGATGAGTTTAAAGCGTTCCTTGATGAAGTGATCGCAACATGCGAGACACAAAATATTCCCGCCGACAATATTACCGCTGAATACGCGCCGGGGCAGTTTGAGGTTAACTTGCGTCACTGTAGCGACGTTCTACTCGCCTGTGACCAAGCGATGCTGCTAAAAAGAGTGGTACGCGCTGTAGCGAAGAAGCATGGGTTCTATGCCAACTTTATGGCTAAACCTTATACGGAGCATGCGGGCAATGGCTGCCATGTGCATGTCAGTCTGCTTGATAGCAACGGTGAAAACATCTTCGCTGGCGACCAAAATACCCTGCTCCATGCAATTGCTGGCATCCTTAATCATATGGATGAGAGCATGGCCGTGTTAGCGCCGAATGCGAACTCCTATCGTCGTCTACAACCCAATATGTTTGTTCCGCTACAAGCGACTTGGGGCTGGGATAACCGAACGGTTGCCGTCCGTGTACCTGCCAGTGAAAACAGCAACCGCCGCATTGAACATCGAGTTGCCGGTGCTGATGTAAACCCTTACTTAACAACAGCAGTGATCCTAGCGTCGATCCTCGACGGAATAGAGAAGAAACAACTCCCTCCCGCTCCAATTGAAGGTGATGCCTCATTGGTTGAAGGCCCATCAATCCCCACATCATGGCAAGCAGCACTGGAATTGTTCGACCAAAGTCATTTCTTTAAAGCCCAATTTAGCGAGCAGTTTTGTAAAATCTATCTCGCCAATAAACAGCATGAGCAAGAGCACTTTTCAGCTCAAGTATCCCCACTTGAGTACCAATGGTACAAGTAAGTTCAACTTTAGTTTTAAGGACAAGGCTATGAAAGCAAAGCACACGCACTCTTACTACGCAGCGTCAGCAAATCAAAATTTCGATTTCCCGATGTTAAAAGGCGCACACAAGGCAGACGTTTGTGTCGTTGGCTCAGGTATTACGGGCGCGACCGCTGCACTTGAACTTGCCAATCGTGGTTTTAAAGTCATTGTTCTTGAGGGTAAGCGAGTCGGCTGGGGCGCATCGGGCCGTAGTGGCGGACAGGCGATTTTTGGTTGGGCGTCGGAGCAACACACTTTAGAAAAGCTCGTTGGTAAATCAGACGCTCGTAAGTTGTGGGATATGTCAGTTGATGCTCTCACACTGACTAAAGCTAACATTAAAAAATACAATATCGACTGTGATTGGCGCGATGGTATGGTGCACTTGGGCATGAAGCCAAGGCATGACCGAGAACTCCAAGCATGGCATGACGATCTTACCGAAAACTATGACTACCAATCTCTCGAAATGTGGGATCAAGATAAGACACGGGAACATATCGCTAGTGACCGTTATACATCCGGTATGTTTGATGCCAACAGCGGCCATCTTCACCCTCTGAACTACACGCTAGGCTTGGTTAAAGCCGCTCAAGCTGCGGGGGTTGAATTCTATGAGCAGAGTGAATGTAAAAAGATTGAGCATGGTGACCCTGCGACACTATTTACCGCTCAAGGTAGCGTCGAAGCAAATCATGTGGTGCTGGCCTGTAATGCTTATATGGATGGGCTGGAAACCAAACTAGAAAATCGTGTTATGCCCGTCGGTACTTATATCTGTGCCACTGAACCACTAGGTGAAGACGTCACAGCTCAACTGATGAAAGACCACATCTCAGCGTGTGACATTAACTTTGTACTTGACTACTTCCGCTGCTCAGGCGATCACCGAATGTTATTTGGCGGCCGAGTTAGCTATTCAGGGGTTGCTCCACTCAATCTTGAAAAAGCGATGCAGTCACGCATGGTCGATATCTACCCACAACTTAAAGACGCCAAGATCGATTTTGCTTGGGGTGGCAATGTAGCCATCACTCTCAATCGCGCCCCACATTTTGGCCGTATCAAGCCCAATGTCTACTTCGCACAAGGCTTCTCCGGCCATGGTATCGCTGCAACCGGTATGGCGGGCACCTTAATGGCAGAATGTATTGCGACCACTGCTGAGCGCTTCGCCATTTTTGACAAGATTCCCCATCACCCATTCCCGGGTGGGCGCTTGTTCCGCACCCCTGCATTAGTGTTAGCCATGTCTTATTTCCGAATTCGGGACATGCTATAGCCGCCGCACTGGCCACAACACCTATTTCGCATTAAATACAAAAACGCCCACCAAATGGCGGGCGTTACTTAATAGGTCATCCATTTATACAATTGGACGTTGACCTCGGTCGATTAGCTTCATCAATACATTATCAGCAGCTTCACCCGCAAGGCCTGCAAGCTTTGAGGTTAACTTTTTCTTCTCAACATAGTGAATAGCCAGTACGGTTTTATCTTTACACGCCTCAACAACCAGATCGTCTGAAGTTTTAATCTCATCAACCAAACCTAGTTCATGCGCTTGTGTGCCAAACCAATGCTCACCTGTCGCCACTTTCTCTAGTTCAAGTGCTGGGCGACGCTCGCGGATAAAATCTTTGAACAAGCCATGAGTTTCTTCTAGCTCTTGCTTGAATTTCTCACGCGCTTTATCGGTATTTTCACCGAACATAGTCAAAGTGCGTTTGTACTCACCTGCCGTTAACTGTTCATACTCAATATCATACTTTTTCAGCACTTTATTAAAGTTTGGTAACTGAGCAATCACGCCGATAGAACCTACGATTGCAAATGGGGCAGAGACAATTTTGTCCGCAATACATGCCATCATGTAACCGCCACTTGCTGCCACTTTATCTACCGAGATAGTCAATGGAAGCTTTGCCGCTTTAAGGCGATCAAGCTGAGACGATGCAAGGCCATAACCATGGACCATACCACCGCCAGACTCTAGGCGTAGCAGCACTTCATCACCTTCACGAGCCACCGCTAGAATCGCGGTTACTTCTTCACGTAGCGATGCCACTTCTTTAGCATCAATACTGCCTTTAAAATCTAACACAAACAGGTGAGGTTCGCGTTTGCTATCAAGATCGCCTTCTTTTGACGCTTTCTTGATCTCTTTCTCGCGAGTTTTGTTTTTCTCTTTATCCTGTTTTTTCTCTGCTTTATCACGAGCTTTGATAAAGGCTTCATCATGAAGGTGGTGCTCTAGCTGCTCTACTGTATGCTTGTGCTGTTCAGTTAGGTTGGTAATTTCCAACTCACCTTTCGCCGCACCGCTTTTTCCACCAGCCGCTTTGGCTATAACTAAAATCGCAACCACTGCGACTACGACAGTCACAATCTTGGCTAAAAACAGCCCGTAGTCCAACAAAAATTCCAATGTGATTATCCTCTAATGTGCGAATTAGTGTATTGTAACCACCATCTTACGGAATCATAAAGTAAATCATTACAATAAGGATACACATCGTGGAATATGCTGTTTCTTCAGATGCCTTGAAGGGTAAAGTCATTCTGGTTACTGGTGCGGGCGCGGGTATTGGTAAACAAGCCGCGCTTTCTTATGCTCAGCACGGCGCCACCGTGATTTTACTTGGTCGTACAGTGAAAAAACTGGAACAAACTTACGACGAAATTGAAGCTGCGGGTTACCCACAGCCGGCGATTATTCCGCTCGATATGAAAGGCGCGACGAAGCAAAACTACCTGGATATGGTGGATACCATTGAAGGTCAATTCGGCCGCTTAGATGGCGTACTTCACAACGCAAGTCTACTCGGTGTGATCAGCCCGTTTGACCAAATCGGCGAAGATAACTTTGACGATATCATGCAGGTCAACGTTAAGGCCCAATTCTTACTGACACAAGCTGTGCTTCCTTTGCTACATAAATCAGAAGATGCTCGTATTGTATTTACCTCTTCCACTGTTGGTCACAGTGGTCGCGCATTCTGGGGCACTTACGCAATGTCGAAGTTTGCTACAGAAGGTATGATGCAGATCCTTGCCGATGAACTTAGCGACACCACTATTCGCGTTAATGCCATTAATCCAGGTGCGACACGTACCGGAATGCGTGCCAAAGCTTACCCTGCAGAAGATGCCGATCTGCTAAAAACACCACTGGATATCATGCCACTTTACCTATATTTGATGGCACCAGAAGGTCAAGCTGTCAATGGCGAGTGTATTGACGCCCAACCAAAAAAATAGATCTTATTTTTCTAAATAAAATTCAGCGCCTTGTGTTTTTGAATCGAAGCACAAGGCGTTTTTTTATCCATTCAATCTTTCATCCCCTTGCCGATAATTAATAATAATTTATACTGTATATATATACAGGTAAATTATTATGTATGAATTAATCGAAAACCTTAAACAGAAACAATGGCTTTGGTCTGGAGTACAAACTCCGGAGCATTCTGACCACTACCCAACAGGCTATGATCTTCTTGATCAAAAGCTAGAGGGGGGATTTCCTAAACATGGTGTTATTGAGCTCCAAGGCGCCTCAAGTATTGGCGAATTGCGTCTGTTAATCCCACATCTAAAAAATACCAGCCAAGAGCGCTTATCGGTCTTTATTCAGCCCCCGGGGGATCTCTGTGCAGAACAGTTATGCAATGAAGGGATTGATAACAATAAAGTCTTACTTGTCTACCCAAGGAGTGAAAAAGAAGCATTATGGACCGCAGAGCAATGCTTACGTAGTGGGGCTTGTAGCAACGTACTGCTATGGCACTCTAGCTTAGAAGTTCACCAAGCAAGGCGCTTACAAGTGGCGAGTGAGCGCGGTAATGCCGTCCACTTTTTGTTTAAGACCGAGAACAAAAACGTTTTCTCTTTACCCGTTAATCTAAGCATGCATTTAGCCCCTCACCCATCAGGGATCGAAGTGACTATTACCAAAAGAAAAGGCGGGTGGCCACAAGGCAGCTTCATCATTGATATGACATCTCACTGGCCAAGTCTAACCCTACAACCAAAGTCGCCAGTGGTTATTCCGTTCCCTTTAAGGCAGCAAGGTTAAACATGCAGAGCTGGTTATACCTACACTTTCCTGCATTGCAGTTAGATGGACTGTTTTCAGAGCAGACTGCCCTACCCTTAGCGATTGTAGAATCCAAACGCTTTAAGGTCGTCCAGCACAATATGGCTGCCCATGAGCAAGGTATTGAACTTGGTATGGGATTAGGGACCGCCAGTGCTCTCTGTCACCAACTGCAAGTCCACCCTTATGATGAAAATGTTGAGCAGCAAGCATTGATGAATATCGCCCAATGGCTGTATATGGTGACGTCTGATATTTGCTTATTTCCCCCCCAAGGTATCCTGCTCAAAGTCACCAATATGCTTTCTCTCTATGGCGGATTAGAGGCTTACTGGCAACGCGTATCCGAACATTTAAATCAGCTCGATTTTCACTATCAATTCTCGATAGGATTTTCTCCTTTTTCAGCCATGTTACTGGCGAAAGCTAATACACAGCTATTAACACTAGATAAACAGGTGATTATTGATGCTCTAAAGCCTTTCCCACTCCAAGCCACCGAGTTAGAGATTAACAAAGTCGAGAAACTACAAAGAGTTGGGGTGGCAACCTTACGTGAGTTACTGGAAATTCCCATGCAGGAGTTGGCACGCCGCTTCGATATTGATTTAGTCAATTATATTGGCCGACTAATGGGACAGTTTAAACACCCTATTGATTTCTATCACCCACCAGAACAGTTTGAGAGCTATCAAGAGTTACTGTTTGATATTGAGAATATCCAGTGGCTTGAAAAGCCGTTATCTAAGCTACTTAAAAAACTAGAAATCTTCTTAACCATACGTAATCAAGTCGGTTATGAGCTTGAACTTGTTTTGCAGCAACGAGATAAAGAAGCGCGCTCCGTTCCATTTTATTCCGCCAGTGGGGATTACTTTGCCAATCGTTGGATGGTGCTGTGCCAGCTCACGATGGAATCTTTGCAACTTGAAGCCCCCGTTCAAGGCTTAACACTACGCTTAATCCGCAGTGGTGAGCTTGAATCCACCAGCGCAGATCTATTTAAAGGTTTTCAAGGCGAACAAACTGAAATGGAGCTAATCGGTCTTCTGCAGGCCAAATTAGGTAAAGAGCAGGTACGGAAAACCGCGCACAATCACGATCCTCGCCCAGGAAAGTCGACCTTACTCTGTGACCCTACCTTGCCAATCCCAAAGAAACTGGCGAGCAATAAGCTCCGACCTAACTTTATGTTGCCAACTCCAGAGCTTCTATCTGAAAAGGTATCGCTGATTCAAGGCCCAGAACGATTTGTAACTGGATGGTGGGATGGTGATGACATGACCCGAGATTACTTCGTCGCACGTAGCGATCAAGGACGCTGGCTATGGGTATTTCGTAACCAAGAGATGCAGTGGTTTACCCACGGTCTATTTAGTTAATCAAGGTAACGCCATGGCTTATGCTGAACTTTTTTGTCAGAGCAACTTTTCCTTTTTAACTGGCGCTTCCCATGCTCAGGAGCTGATCTTACAGGCGGATTTTTTACGCTACCACTCACTGGCTATCACTGATGAGTGCTCGGTTGCCGGAGTAGTGAGAGCTTATAGTGCGATAAAAAATCAGCAGCTCAACATCAAACTGATTATCGGCAGTATGTTCTGGCTCAATGAGGAATGCCAAGTGGTGCTGATCTGCCCAAGTCGAGAAGCGTATGCCGAACTATGTCGTATCATCACCAATGCGAGAAGGCGTTCAGAGAAAGGACAATACCAACTGTCTGAGTGGGACTTGATGTCGATTCGACATTGCTTCGTTCTGTGGCTGCCTTGTCACAAGCCAAGCGATAAAAAATGGGGACACTGGCTAGCTCAGCAGCATCAACATCGTCTATGGCTTGCGGTTCAGCGCCATCTATCTTGTGATGACAAACAGTACCTTGAATACTGCCAACAATTAGCAGAACAACTACATTTACCTATCACCGCTTGTGGTGGGGTATTAATGCACACCGCCACACGCCTGCCCTTGCAGCATACACTCACTGCTATCAAACACGGTTGCAGTGTCAATGAACTAGGCGAACAACTGCTGACCAATACCGAAAGAAGTCTGCGCAGCCAAGAAAAACTCAGCAAACTGTTTAAGCCAGAATGGCTCGCGGAAAGCGTTGCAATTGCCGAGCGATGCAGTTTTAGCCTCAAGGAGCTTCAGTACGAATACCCGAGCGAACTTGTTCCTGACGGTTACTCGCCAATGAGCTATCTCAGGCAATTAGTCGAAACAGGGAAAAAGCGCCGCTTCCCAGAAGGTGTGCCTAGCGACATTCAGCAAACCATTAATAAAGAACTGTGCTTAATCGAAGAGCTCAACTACCCCTTTTACTTTTTAACCATTCACGACATCGTGATGTTTGCCAAGCGCCATCATATTCTCTATCAAGGGCGCGGCTCTGCCGCTAACTCTGTGGTCTGTTACTGCTTAGAAATCACTGCCGTCGATCCAAGACAAATCTCGGTCTTGTTTGAGCGCTTTATTAGTAAAGAACGTGATGAGCCGCCTGATATTGATGTCGATTTTGAACATGAACGACGTGAAGAAGTGATTCAATACATCTACCAAAAATATGGCCGTGAGCGCGCAGCTCTCGCCGCCACGGTCATCTCTTACCGCTTTAAAAGTGCTGTGCGTGATGTCGGTAAAGCGCTCGGTATTGAAGAAAGCCAGCTCGATTACTTTATTAAAAACGTTAATCGTCGAGACCGGGCTCAAGGCTGGCAAGCGCAAATCGTTGAATTGGGCCTACAACCAGACTCGCTCAAAGGTGAGCAATTTATTACCTTGATCAACGATATTCTGGGTTTCCCACGCCATCTCTCCCAGCATGTGGGCGGTTTTATTATTGCCGCAGGGCCACTGTATGAACTCGTCCCCGTTGAAAATGCTTCAATGGCGGATCGTACCGTCATCCAATGGGATAAAGACGATTTGGAATCACTCAAGCTGCTTAAGGTGGATGTCCTTGCACTTGGTATGCTATCTGCCATTCGAAAATGCTTTAACTTGGTGGAAAAGTACCACCAGCAATCCCTTAGCATCGCTGAAATCACCCGTCGTCAAGACGATGCCAATGTCTACCAAATGATTCAGCGAGCAGACACTGTAGGTGTGTTCCAAATCGAGTCACGCGCTCAAATGAGTATGCTGCCACGACTAAAACCCGCAACTTACTATGACTTGGTGATTCAAATTGCGATTGTCAGACCGGGCCCGATTCAAGGCGATATGGTCCATCCATTCCTCAAGCGTAGAAATGGTGAAGAACAAATCAACTACCCATCCGAAGAAGTACGCAGTGTCTTACAACGCACTCTTGGCGTACCTATTTTCCAAGAACAAGTGATTAAAATTGCGATGGTTGCGGCTGGCTTTAGCGGTGGTGAAGCCGATCAGTTAAGACGAGCGATGGCCGCTTGGAAGAAAAGTGGTGACCTCGTAAAGTTTAAGACCAAACTTATCGAAGGCATGCTCAGTCGTGGCTATGAGCTAGAATTTGCCAAACGAATCTTTGAGCAAATTCTGGGCTTTGGTGAGTATGGGTTTCCTGAAAGTCATTCAGCCTCTTTTGCTGTCCTTGCTTATTGTTCAGCATGGCTAAAACACTATTACCCTGAAGCGTTTTATACATCTTTACTTAACAGCCTACCGATGGGCTTTTATAGCGCCTCACAGCTGGTACAAGATGCTCATCGACACAAGGTAGTCATCTTGCCTATTTGCGTTAATGTATCGCTCTACGACCATCAGATGGTCTCTCATCAAGGTGGTTGGGCAATACGCCTAGGGTTTCGGCAAATAAAGGGGTTCAGCCCGCAAAGCGCCAAACAACTCATCCACGCAAGAGCCAAAAGTGGTTTTACTCACGCAGGCCAAATCAAACATATTGGCCTAAACCGCCGAGATGTCGACCTACTTGCTTCCGCGAATGCCATGCACACTCTGAGTCAGAATCGCTATCAAACCCGCTGGGCAATGATGGACTCACTCTCCGATTTACCCCTGTTTCAAGATACCCAAGATGACACAGCGCCACTTATTGGGACACCAACAGAAAGCCAAACATTACTTGAAGATTATGCCGCAACGGGACTTTCTCTGGCTAAACACCCTATTACTCTACTCGATGACGCAGGCGTACTCGGCCGCTTTACTCGTATGCAAGAGTTAAAAAATAAGCAGCACCAATCATTAGTCACGGTGACAGGGGTCGTGACAGGTAAGCAATCACCTGGCACAGCAGCGGGTGTTACCTTCTTCACCTTAGAAGATGATACAGGCAACATTAATGTTGTAGTTTGGAAAGCAACGGCGAGAGCGCAAAAATCCGCCTACTTAACCGCGAAAATATTACAAGTAAAAGGGATTTTAGAAAAAGAAGGTGATGTTCATCATGTCATTGCGGGGCGTTTGATCGACATGACCGATAGCTTGCAAGGGCTACATAGCAAATCGAGAGATTTCCATTAACGTTTCAGTGGCAAGAAAAAAAGGGAGCCGAAGCTCCCTTTTTGCTGTTACTTTGACAAACTAAAACTTGTCTTCAGCGTCCATACTTCTTTTCTTATATTCCCTATATAGCAACATACATAAGGTCATAACAACCTTAGAAGAAAGCCATATCATTAATAAGAACTACCTTAAGAGTCTGATGAAAAGTTGCATTTGATAGTTACATCATTTTGATTAACAAAATAACCCCATAAATATAGCATTCAGCCGAATTACGGTCACGCCCTATTGATCGGGTGATGCTCTATTTGCTTAACACTTGTCTTAGTCGGTCTTGGGCAACCTCGACCAATAAGTCAGGTTGGAACTTAGAAATAAAGCGATCACAACCCACCTTCTTGACCATGGCGTCATTAAAGCTACCACTGAGTGATGTATTCAACGTGACATAGAGATCCTTCATACGAGGATCAGTGCGGATCTCATGGGTAAGCTTATAGCCATCCATTTCTGGCATTTCAGCATCGGTAATCATTAGCAATAGCTCTTCTACCACATTCTTACCTTCATCGGCCCAAGACTTAAGCAATTTGAGCGCTTCTAGACCATCACGACATTCAATGATATTGAGCCCTAGCTGAGAGAGTGTTCCACGAACCTGAGAACGGGCCGTCGACGAGTCATCAACAATAAGAACATTACGCCCTACCATTTCATTGGCTAGATCTTGATCAAGCACACCTTCAGAAATAGAAATATCGTAATCAATAATTTGAGCCAATACTTTTTCTACGTCGATAATCTCAACAATATTGAGTTCATCGCCATCTTTTACATGAGTGATTGCGGTTAAATAGTTCGCTCTACCCGCCGTCTTTGGTGGCGGTTGAATTTCCGTCCAAGCGGTATTAACGATATTGCGAACTTGGCCAACTAAAAAGCCCTGTACTGTTCGGTTGTACTCGGTAATGATGAGGTTTTCTTCTTGGTTTTCTAAACGCGATGGAGGAAAGCCTATCGCCGCTCGAAGATCGATCACAGGTACAGAAACGCCACGCAATGAGGCCACACCGGTAATATGGTGGTGGGATCCCGGCATTTTGGTTAGGGGCGGGACCTTAATCACTTCCCGTACTTTGAACACATTGATGGCAAAAATCTGTCTGCTGTTCAAACTGAATAGCAACAGCTCCAAGCGGTTCTCACCTACAAGGTTGGTTCGCTGATCAACTGTATTTAAAACTCCAGACATACTACTTCTCGCCAAAGGTGGATAATGTAAAAATAGCCTATAGACAGGCTAAGATAAAAATAAACCCATACATCACTCAAGATTATATGGGTTTATTTAGAATTTAACAGTAAGTGAGCAGTATCTGTGATCTTAGCCTTCAATCACTTTCATTAACAATAAGCCATCATACAATGCCTGTTTAATCAAAGCGGCACCTGGCATTGTTGCCTGTTTATAAAAGCGCGACTCCACCAGTTCTAGGTCTTGGTGGTATACTGGTAAGCTTTGCTCTTCAATACAAGTTTGAATTGCAGGGTAAAGTACTTCTTTAGCTTGGTTAATCGCCCCACCAATCAGCACTTTCTCTGGGTTAAATAGGTTAATCACAATCGCTATCGCTGAACCTAGATAACGTCCGAGCTTTTCAATCACATCAACGGCCAGTGGATCACCGTTTGCTGCTGCTTCACAAATATCTTCAACCGACACTTCTTCAATTTCCGCAAGGCAAGAGTCTTCACCTTGGGCAATTCGTTCGGTCACTTCACTACGAATAGCTTGCGAGCTGGCGACGGTTTCAAGACAGCCACGGTTGCCACAATGACAAAGCTTTCCTTGAGGATCAATTTGAATATGACCAAGTTCACCGATATTACCGTGACGTCCTTGTAGCACTCGGCCATCAAGGACAATCCCCGCACCTAGCCCATGGTGAATCGAGATCAGAACGGAGTTTTCATTGTCTTGCGAATGACCAAACAATTTTTCAGCCAGCGCCCAAGCACGAGTGTCATTGGCAATAAAAACAGGAAGACCCGTCGCTTTGTAAATTTCAGGGCCAAGTGGCAAGTTCTCTACATTGTAGTGTGGCATCTGCAACACCACTCCCTGCTCAGAGTTCACTAGGCCAGGTAGGGTGATCGCAATACTCGTGACACGATCTAACTGTTCGGTATAGGTTTGGAAAAACTCATCAATTTCATGCAACAGCCTAGCAAGCACATCTTCTTGGTCGACTTCATGGATATCAATTTTGGTGTCGATCAACACATCACCACCCAACTCATGCAACGCAATCGTCAAGTAGCCACGTCCTAAACGCATCGAAAGAAACTGCCACCCTTCGTTGTTGACCTGTAGACCAACAGCAGGGCGCCCACGACTAGTCGCTTCCTGAACCGTAGTTTCATGAATTAGATGAGCCTCGATGAGCTCACGAGTAATTTTAGTAATACTCGCAGGCGCGAGCTCACTCTTTTTAGAGAGCTCGATTCGAGAAATTGGACCTTTTTGATCAATGAGTTTATATACACGGCCAGCATTGACCTGCTTGATATGATCAATATGGCCAGGTTGAGCCATGTACATAGAGCACTCCGAATATCAACAACCTGGTAATTTTTTTACTTTGCGAAGTAATTGTGAAGAGCTTTGATAGATCGCCGTGACAAGTGTCACGTATAAACATAATTCTTTGTGTACCTAATCAAATAGCGAAGGATTTATCACATTTAATCTTCCATTTTTTTGCATTAATAAATATGTCTCTTATCACCTTTCAAACCAGAACAAGAGTAAATAACCACCACCCTCTCTCGGCAGGTATATACTTATAATTTTAGGGATGAGAACAAGAACTTATCAACCGCACCGTTTTCGTCGCGGTAGAATTAGATCAAGGAGATTCGAATGACCTCAATCCAAAGAAGAACAAAAATTGTTTCTACTCTTGGACCTTCTACAGATGCACCCGGCATGCTTGAAGCAATTTTGGAAGCCGGCGTGAACGTGGTAAGAATGAATTTTTCACATGGTAGTGCGGAAGATCATCGTGAACGTGCCACCCGAGTCCGTAACATTTCTGCCAAGCTCGGTACTCATGTTGCAATCTTAGGCGACCTTCAGGGTCCCAAAATCCGCGTATCGACCTTTAAAGATGGCAAAGTGCTACTCAACGTAGGGGATATTTTTACTCTTGATAGCAGTTTACCA